>NZ_JAVVLT010000112.1:0-32340 GCF_036224885.1 Marinobacter sp. OP 3.4 | reverse complement strand
GGCCCGCACCGCTGTCGAACCCCGCCCCGCAGGAGGCGGCACGCGGCTCCCGGCGGACACGCCCGGGCGACTACGCTGACCCCGTGACCTCCCGCGCTCCTCTCTCCCGCAAACTGTCCGCGATCGCCGAATCAGCGACCCTCAAGGTCGATGCGAAGGCCAAGGCGCTGCAGGCCGCCGGGCGCCCGGTGATCTCGTATGCCGCAGGCGAGCCCGACTTCGCCACGCCCTCGTTCATCGTCGACGCCGCCGCCGAGGCCCTGAGCGACCCCGCGAACTACCGCTACACCCCCGCCGCGGGCCTGCCGGTGCTGCGCGAGGCGATCGCCGCCAAGACCCTCCGCGACTCCGGGTGGGATGTCGAGCCGTCGCAGATCATCGTCACCAACGGCGGCAAGCAGGCGGTGTACCAGGCGTTCCAGGCTGTGGTGAACCCCGGCGACGAGGTTCTCCTCCCCGCGCCCTACTGGACGACCTACCCCGAGGCGATCCGCCTCGCCGACGGCGTGCCGGTCGAGGTCTTCGCCGGCGCCGACCAGGAGTACAAGGTCACCGTCGAGCAGCTCGAGGCGGCCCGCACCGAGCGGACGACGGTGCTCGTCTTCGTCTCGCCCTCCAACCCCACCGGCGCCGTCTACTCCGCCGAAGAGACCCGCGCGATCGGCGAATGGGCCCTCGAGCACGGCATCTGGGTGATCTCCGACGAGATCTACCAGAACCTGGTCTACGACGGCGCGCGGGCCACCTCGATCGTCGAGGCGGTGCCGGATATCGCGGGCCAGGCCATCCTCGTCAACGGCGTCGCCAAGACCTACGCCATGACCGGATGGCGGGTGGGCTGGATGATCGGCCCGACCGATGCGATCAAGCTCGCCGCGAATCTGCAGTCGCACCTGTCGAGCAACGTCAACAACGTCGCTCAGCGCGCCGCGCTCGCCGCGCTCACCGGACCCCAGGTCGAAGCCGAGAAGATGCGGAGCGCCTTCAACCGCCGCCGCCGCGTGATCGTGACCGAACTGGCGAAGATCCCCGGCGTCACCGTTCCCAACCCGCTCGGCGCCTTCTACGTCTACCCCGACGTGCAGGGGCTGCTCGGCCGCGAGTGGGGCGGTGCGACGCCGACCACCAGCCTGGAGCTCGCCGATCTCATCCTCGAGAAGGCCGAGGTCGCGGTGGTCCCCGGTGAGGCGTTCGGCCCGAGCGGGTATCTCCGCCTCTCGTACGCGCTCGGCGACGACGCCCTCCTCGAGGGCGTCCAGCGCCTGCAGCGGCTCTTCGGGGCCTGATCAGCCGGTCCCGGCCGACGTCGATGTGGCCCAAGGGCGGTCATCGGGTGCGACACTGACAGCGTGACCAGCCACACCGACTCCTACGATCTCGCCGTCATCGGAGCGGGGCCTGCCGGCACGGCGGCGGCCCTGCGTGCCGCGGAGCTCGGCGCGAAGGTCGCCGTGCTCGAAGCCTCCGACCGGCTCGGGGGCACCTGCGTCAACACCGGCTGCGTCCCCACCCGGGTGCTCGCGAAAGCCGCCCGGCTGATGCGCGAGGTGGGCGCCGCCCGCGAGTACGGCGTGGTGACGCATCCCGAAGCCCTGGACTGGGCCGCGACCGTCGCTCGCGTGCGAGAGCGGGTCGACCGCGTCCGAGCGGTCAAGAACGAGGCCGGCCGGTTCTCCGACGCGGGGATCGATCTGGTGCAGGAGGGACGGGCGCGTTTCGCCGACCCGCACACCCTGGTCCTCGATTCCGGCAGGCGCGTGCACGCCGCGTCGATCATCGTCGCCGTCGGCGGGCACTCCCGCCGCCTTCCCATCCCCGGCGCGGAACTGGCGACCGTGCCCGAGCACGTGCTGGAGCTGCCGTCGCTGCCGGGGCGCGTGGCCATCATCGGCGCCGGCAACACCGGCGCGCAGCTGGCGACGGTGTTCGAGTCCTTCGGCGCGCACGTGAGCGTGCTCGACGTCGCACCCCGCCTCCTGATGGCCTCCGACGCGGACGTGTCGGCCGCCATCGCCGAATCGTTCGAAGGGCACGGGATGACGGTGCGCACCGGCATCACGGGAGTCGACGCCCTGGAGGAGGGCGCCGACGGGATGACGCTGCGGTGGCGCGAGGACGACCGGCCGGTGGCGGACAGCTTCGATGTCGTGGTGATGGCCACCGGGTGGCCCGCCGACGTCGACGACCTCGGCCTGGAGCAGGCGGGAATCGCCATCGAGCGGTCGGCGATCCCGGTCGATGCGTACTTCCGCTCGGAGGTCCCGCACATCCTTGTCGTGGGTGACGCGACCGGGCGGGACATGCTGGTCCAGGCCGCGCAGTTCGAGGGTGAAGCGGCGGCCGAGAACGCGGTGCTCGGCGTAAACCGCCGCACGCCGCACCATCTCCTGCCCGCCGGCGGCTTCACCGATCCCGACTACGCCGGCGTCGGTCTCACCGAGGATCAGGCACGCGAACGCGATGAGCGTTGCATCGTCGCCGTCGCGCGGTACTCCGACCTCGAGCGGGCCGTCATCGACGATCGCGCAGTGGGGTTCCTCAAGCTCATCGCCGACAACCGCCGCGAGCTCATCCTCGGCGCGCACGCCGTCGGCGAGAACGCCGTCGAGGTGATCCAGTCGGTGACGACCGCCATGGCGGCGGGCATCGACGTCGCGACGCTCGCCGGCGTGAAGTTCGCCTACCCCACCTACAGCGCCATCATCGGGCTGGCCGCGCGTCAGCTCCTGCGCGGCTGATCCTCGCTGCGCGCCGCTGCGCGGCATCCGCTCTCCCGCCGGCTTCGCGACCCGGTCCCCCTTGCGCGCCCCCGGCGCCCTCGGCGCCTCGCGCCCCGTGCCCCGGCGCTTCGCGCCCCGCGCCCCGTGCGCGGCGCCCCCACAGACCTTCGCTCGTCGCAGATGTACGCCCGGAGGGGCCTTCGGCGTACATCTACGACGAACGAACGGCGAGACCCGCGCCGGCGCCGCACGGTGTGAGGAGAAGGGGCGCCGCGGGCACACGAGACGGCGAGGCCGCAGGCGCGCGGGATGGCAGGGCGGCGGGCACGCGGGACGGCAAGACCGCAGGCGCCGGCTCGCCACGACACCCCACACCGGGCACTCCACCCGCAACAGCGTTTCGTTCGTCGCAGATGTACGCCCGAAGGGGTTCGCGATGTACATCTGCGACGAACCAACGGGTGGTGACCCGCGCCGGCCGCGGTGCCTCGGCTCGCTACGCGCCTCGTTCGTCGCAGATGTACGCCCGGAAGGGCCGTCGGCGTACATCGGCGACGAATGAACGAGAGTGACGGACCTCTCCGCCGAGCGACGGCGGGCCAGGAGTGAACGAGCGAGCGACGGCACGCGACGACCCGGCACGCGACAACCCGGCGCACGAAACCCGGCGCGCGACGACCCGGCGCACGACGACCCGACGCGCGACGACGAAGCGCGGGCGGGACGCGAACCTACAGGTCCACTCCGATGAGCACGGGCTCGGGCTGCAGCAGCAGGCCGAACTCGGCGTGCACGCGCCCCTGGATGAACCGCGCGAGCTCCGCGATCTCTTCCGCGGTCGCCCCTCCGCGGTTGGTCAGGGCGAGGGCGTGCTTGGTCGACACGGCCGCCCGCGAGCGCGGCAGCTTGAACCCCTTGCGGATGCCCGACTGCTCGATGAGCCACCCGGCGCTGACCTTCACGTCGGACTCCGCGGTGGACAGCGGCGGCACGCTGCCGTCGAAGCTCGTCAGCGGAACGACGACCACCGGATCGAAGTCGGGCTCCACCGGCCAGCGGGGACACTCCGCAGGCAGTGTGCGGGCGAAGGATGCCGACACGACGGCGTTCTGGAAGAAGGAACCCGCGCTCCACGTGTCGGGGTCGGCGTCATCGAGCACCATCCCCTTCCGCGCCCGGATCCTGCGCACCTCGTCGCGCACGAACGCCAGGGTGACCGCGTCTCCGCTCTGCAGCGCGAGCGCGTTCCGCAGCTGTTCGCCGTGAATTCGTCGGGGGGCATCTCCGATCACGGCGAGCTCGACGGTGACCGAGAGGATGACCGCCCTTCGCTCGGGCTCGGAGCCGTAGTGGTGCTTGAGCACCGAGGTGCGGAAACCGAGGCCCAGCTCCGCCGCCGGCACGGTCGACACGTCGCCCGTGGCCTCGTCGACGAGTTCGACCTCGACGAGGGTCTGCACGATCTCCTGTCCGTACGCGCCGATGTTCTGCACGGGCGCGGCGCCCACCGTGCCGGGAATGCCCGACATCGCCTCCACGCCCGCGAGGCCGTTCTCGACGGTGTAGGCCACGAACGCGTCCCAGTCGTGTCCGGCCTGCACCCGCAGCCGCACGAATCCCTCACGCGCAGCGGGCAGCGGCTCGATGCCCTCGGTGAGGACGCGCACGACCGTTCCGGGGAAGGGCTCGTCGCCCACGAGCAGGTTCGACCCGCCTCCCAGCACGAACCACGGGTCATCCGCCGCCCACACCTCGCGGAGCGCAGACACCAGCTCGTCCGCGGTGCGCACCTCGACCATGCGCTCGGGAACCCCGC
Source organism: Marinobacter sp. OP 3.4 (assembly GCF_036224885.1). Classification (NCBI taxonomy): domain Bacteria; kingdom Pseudomonadati; phylum Pseudomonadota; class Gammaproteobacteria; order Pseudomonadales; family Marinobacteraceae; genus Marinobacter; species Marinobacter sp. OP 3.4. The sequence continues at coordinate 27,804 of NZ_JAVVLT010000112.1, read as the reverse complement.
CGGCGCGAAGGGTCGTGAGGCTCGACAGCGCGACGGGGGCAACCTCGGTCATCGAGCTCCGTCGCCCGTGGAGTCAGCGGGCTGATCCGCAGGACGCACGCGCACCTGGGCCTTCCCCAGCACGGTGGTGTCCGCGGCGGTCACGGTGAGGTCGACACGCACGGCGTCGTCGGCGACCTGACCGATCCGGGCGACGATGTGCAGGTCGGCGCCGTCGGCGGGGTCCACGACGACCGGGCGGGTGAAACGCACGCCGTAATCGAGGATGCGACCGGCGTCGCCGAGCCAGGGCGTGATCGTCCCGACGGCGAGACCCATGGTCAGCATCCCGTGGGCGAGCACGCCGGGGAGCCCGACCTCGGCGGCGACGTCGTCTCGGTAATGGATGGGGTTGAAGTCCCCCGACGCGCCGGCGTAGCGCACCAGGGATTCGCGGGTGAGGTGGACCGTGCGTTCGGCCACGATGTCGCCCACCGTGACGGGGCCGCCGACGTCGGGGCTCACGCGTCGCCCTCCCCCACGAGAAGGACGGATGTCGCGGTGACGACGTGCGCGCCGGCGGCGTCGACCATCTCGGCCTCACTGGTCACCATGGCATTGCCCCCGAGGGTGCGGATGCCCGTCACGGTGAGCTGTGCGGTCAGCTCGTCACCGGCGACGATCGGGCGCGAGTAGCGGAAGCGCTGCTCGGCATGCAGCACCCGCGAGAGCTCGATGCCGCTGTCGGGCTCGGCGAGCAGCTGCTGCAGGGTGACGTCCTGCAGCACGATCGGGAAGGTCGGGGGTGCGACGACGTCACCGTATCCGAGGGCCCGCGCCGCCTCGGGGTCGAGGTGCTGGGGGTCGTCGGAGAAGACCGCTCGAGCGAATTCGCGGACCTTCTCCCGCCCCACGAGATACGGGGGTGTCGGGGGGAAGGCGCGGCCGACGAGATCGGGGTTCACTGGCACCGCTTCATCCTACCGAGCAGCCCGACGCCCCCGAATGGCGCGCACGGCCATCTGCACCGCGATGATCACGAGGAACGCCGCGAACAGGATGTTGCCCAGCTGCGGGTCGACGAGGGTGGCGAGCCACGTCCCGACCGGGGCGGTCACGCACGCCGCGACGCCGATGATGGCCGCCGCAGGCAGGTCGACGTTCTTGCGGATCAGGTTGCCCACGGTGCCCGAGATCGCCGTCGGGATCATCATCAGCAGCGAGGTCCCCTTGGCGAGGAGGTCGCTCGTGCCGAAGAGAAGGAGCAGAACCGGCACGACGATCACTCCGCCCCCGACGCCGAGAAGGCCCGCGAGGATGCCGGTGACGACACCGAGCGCTATGAGACCGAGCACCGTCACGACGGTGAGCGGAAGCCCCGCGTCGCGCGAGGGGATCACGAGGAAAAGCGAGACGATCACGATCACGAGGAACCCCACGAAGCCCCAGCGCAGTACCGTCACCGGTGTTCGCGGAAGGAGCCAGGTGCCGATCTGCGCGCCCACCACGGCGCCCGCCGCGAGGATCAGCGCGGGGATCCACGCGACGGAGTCGTTGATCGCGTACGCGATGACCCCGACCGTGGCGGTCGGCACGATCGCGGCGAGCGAGGTCCCGGCAGCCAGGCGCTGCCCGTAACCGAGCACCAGCACGAGGAGCGGGACGACGACGGTGCCGCCGCCGACGCCGAACAGTCCCGACATCAGGCCCGCGATGAAGCCGACCCCGAGGCACGTGAAGACGAAGCGCGCGCCGCGCGCGGTGGGAGCCTCTGTCATTCGACGATGAAGGCGTTGTCGACCACCCAGGCGCCGTCCACCTCGATCACGGTGTACTGCCACGACTCCTCGATCGGCTGCGGAGTATCCAGCGGCTCGCCGTCGAGGAAGAGGGTGTCGTAGGTCTCGGTCGTGTCGACGTAGATGGTCCGTTCCTCAGCACTCACCCCGAGGACATCGATCTGGTAGTTCTCCACGGAGGATGCGAAGCCGGCGGACTGTTCCTCGAAGGTCGGGCAGTCGGCGATCTGGTTCCCCGTCCGGAACGCCTCGGATGTCGCCTCGAAGTACTTGTCGCAGTCCCCCTCACGCCACGCCTCGTCGTAGAGCTCGACCGCGCTGACCGCCGCCTGCTGGTCGGCCTCGTCCACGCCACCCCCCGAGGAGAAGACGCCGATGAGGATCGGGATGAGCACCGCGGCGGCGATGACGATGCCGAGGAGCACCACACCCAGCACCACCCAGAGGATCCAGAGCTTGGACTTCTTCGGCTCGGTGGCCGCGGTGAAAGCCCCGCCGGCAGGTGCGTACCCGGGCGCGCCGGCGAAACCGGGCGCGGAGGGCGGGGCACCGGCGCCGGCGTAACCCGAGGAGTCGCCGGCCTCCGCAGGACCCGCCGGGGGCGCGTCGGTCCCGTCCTCGGTCGACTGCACGTGCTCGGTCCACTTCGCACCGTCCCACCACCGTCTGGTGCCTGGGCCGTAGTCGTACCACCCGGGAGGGTTCGTGCTCATGCTCGCTCGTTTCGTCATGTCCCGGTCGTGCGAGGGACCGGGCGTCCGCCGCCCTCAGCCTACTGCCGCCGCTCGGCGCACCGAACGCATCGGGTGGCGGTGGGGCGCACCTCCAGCCGCCCCTCGGGGATGACCTCCCCGCACGTCTCGCAGATGCCGAACGTGCCGGCCGCCACACGATCGAACGCGGCGTCGATCCCCGCCATCTCGGCCAGCACACCGACGCGAACGCCCTCGATGCGCGACCACTCCGCCGACAGGGTGCCCCCTTCCGGGTCGTGCTCGTCGTCGGCCGATTCGGCGCCGCGCGCGTCGCGCAGCTGCGCCAGCTGCACCTCGACCTCGGCGAGGCGCCGCCGCGCATGATCGCGCGCGGCGCGGAGGGCGTCGAGAGGCGAATCCATAGGGCGCACGCTACCGACCGGGTCCGACATCGGCACCCTAGGCTCGGAGGGTGCGTCGGCGCCCGCCCGCACGGAGAGGCGGACACCGTGCGCGTCGTCGTCATCGGCGGAACCGGTCACATCGGCACCTTCCTCATCCCGCGGCTCGTCCGCGCCGGCCACGAGGTCGTCTCGCTGAGCCGCGGCGCCACGCCGCCGTACGTTCCCGCCCCGGAGTGGTCCGCGGTGCGACAGGTCGTCGCCGACCGCGAGGCCGCCGATCGAGACGGCACGTTCGGCGACATCGTGCTCGCCCACACCCCCGACGCCGTGGTCGACCTCCTCGCCTTCACCCCCGATTCCGCCCGCTCCCTCGTCGAAGCGCTGCGCGGACGGGTGGGCCACCTCGTCCACTGCGGGACCCTCTGGCGGTACGGTCCGAGCGACCGCGTCCCCATCCGCGAGGGCCAGGGCACGCCGCCCTTTGACGAGTACGGCATCCTCAAGGCCGAGATCGCCGAGATGCTCGCCGCGGAGACCGCCGCCGGGGGCCTTGTCACCACGACCGTGGATCCCGGCCACATCGTCGGTCCGGGCTGGACGCCGGTGGGGCCGCTCGGCAACGGCGATCCCCGCGTATGGTCCGACCTGTCGGCGGGTCGCACGCTGCGGGTTCCGGGGAGCGACGGCGCGCTGATGCACCATGTCCACGCCGACGACGTCGCGCAGGTGTTCGAGCTCGCCCTCGCGCGCCGCGACGCGGCCGCGGGCGAGGACTTCCACGCCGTCGCCCCGTCGGCGTTGACCGTGCGCGGATACGCGGCGGCCGCGGCATCCTGGTTCGGAAAGCCTCTCTCTCTGGAATGCATCACCTGGGAGCAGTTCCGCGCCGAGACGACCGCGCGATTCGCGAATGCGAGCTGGGGGCACCTGCACCGCAACCACTACCTCAGCATCGACAAGGCCCGCGACGTGCTCGGCTACCGCCCCCGCTACGAACCCGACGAGGCGATCCTCGAGTCGGTGAGGTGGCTGATCGAGAACGACAGGATGGATGTCGCGGGGCCGCTCGTGCGCTGAGGAGCCGCCGTGGGGCACCGGCACACGGCGGTTTCGAAGCGAGGACCGATAACGTGGCCCGCATGCCGAAAACTGCGGACGGATCCGACTGTCATAGTCCCGGCGCCCGGGTGACCCCGGGCGCAAGTACGTCCATGTAGGGCTCGACGGCAGCCTTCCCTGGCTGCCGACGGTCCGGAAAAATAATCCCCCACCCCGTCCTCTGTGCGATCCGCTAACAAGCACTTCAGTCACGAAAGCCCTGACCTCAATTGTCGATGAAAACTGAGTTACCACGATTGCCCGTCGGACGGTAGGTGCCGGGGGTCTTTTCGCAGCAGCGCCATGGATGGCGCGGAGCAAGGCCGGTCCATGGATGGACCGTGAATTGCGGCGGAGAAAAGGCCCCCGGCACCTACCGGCCAGGCACCCAAACCCGAATGCAAAGTCAAAGAATGAATTAAGAGAGGCCCACCACACCATGGACATGAAAGAAGCCCTGAACCGAATCGCCTCCAACCTGGACCTGAGCCGGGAAGAAATGAAAGAGGTCATGCGCATCGTCATGGGCGGTGAGGCCACCGATGCCCAGATCGGCGCCTTCCTGATGGGCCTGCGCATCAAGAGCGAAACCATCGAAGAGATTACCGGCGCCACCGAAGTCATGCGGGAACTGGCCACCAACGTCACCATCAACGCCGACCCACTGGTGGACATCGTCGGCACCGGCGGCGACGGCGCCAACCTGTTCAACGTCTCGTCCGCGTCCGCCTTCGTGGTGGCCGCCGCCGGCGGCTTCGTGGCCAAACACGGCAACCGGGCCGTGTCCTCCAAGAGCGGCAGCGCCGACCTGCTGGAAAAGGCCGGCGTCAACCTCGACCTGACACCCGAACATGTCGCCCGCTGCGTCGAACAGATCGGCGTCGGCTTCATGTTCGCCCCGGCCCACCACGGCGCCATGAAGCACGCCATTGGCCCGAGGAAAGAACTGGGCTGCCGCACCATTTTCAATATCCTGGGCCCCATGACCAACCCCGCCGGCGTCAAACGCCAGTTGCTGGGCGTGTTCACCCCCGCCCTGTGCCGCCCCATGGCGGAAGTGCTCCACAAGCTGGGCAGCGAACATATCATGGTGGTGTGCTCCAAGGATGGCCTGGACGAAATTAGCCTGGCCAGTTCCACCCACGTGGCAGAACTAAAGGACGGCAAGATCACCGAATACGAGATTACCCCCGAGGACCTGGGCATCAAGAGCCAGTCGCTGATGGGGCTGAGCGTGGACACCTCCGAGGATTCCCTCAACCTGATCCGTGCCGCCTTCGGCCGGGGCCACGACGAGATGGCCGAAAAGGCCCGGGACCTGATTGCCCTCAACGCTGGCGCCGCCATATACGTGGCCGGGCTTGCGACAACACCGCAAATGGGTGTGGAAATGGCTCTGGACGCCATGGGTAGCGGCCTGGCTGCCGGCAAGATGTCCGAACTGGCCGATTTCTCCCACTGTTTTGACTGAGCAACCGTAACAATGACCGACCGACACAATGACCGCACCCCCACGATCCTCCGCAAGATCGTGGACCGCAAGTGGGAAGAGATCGACCAGCGCAGACGTCGCACCACCGAGGCCGACCTGAAGGCCATGGCCGGCGATCAGCCACCTGCCCGGGGTTTTGCCCGGGCCATGGCCGATCGAATCGGGGCACAAAAGCCGGCGGTGATTGCCGAGATCAAGAAGGCTTCCCCCAGCAAGGGCGTGCTGCGGGATCCCTTCCACCCGGGCGCCATTGCCGACAGCTATGAGCAGGGCGGTGCAGCGTGCCTGTCAGTGCTCACTGACCAGGATTTTTTCCAGGGTCATGAGGATTACCTCAAGGAGGCGAGGAACGCCTGTAGCCTGCCGGTGATCCGCAAGGACTTCATGGTGGCGCCCTACCAGGTCTACGAAAGCCGGGCCATTGGCGCCGACTGCATCCTGCTGATCGCCGCCTGCCTGACCCGGGACCAGATGCAGGAGCTGGAAGGTATCGCCCATGAGATCGGCCTGGATGTACTGGTGGAAGTGCACGACGGCGAGGAAATGGACGACGCCCTGACCCTGACCACACCGCTGGTGGGGATCAACAACCGCAACCTGCACACCTTCGAGGTATCGCTGGACACCACCTTTGATCTGCACGAGCGCATCCCGGAGGACCGACTGACCATCACCGAAAGCGGCATTCTGACCCGGGATGACGTGGCGGCCATGACCGACCGGGGCATCTACGGCTTCCTGGTGGGCGAGTCCTTTATGCGGGCGGAGGAGCCCGGCGAGAAACTGCGGGAATTCTTCGGTTAGTGGCGGCTGGAATGGACGCCGCCGACGCAGCCAGCGCACCAGACGATCCGATACTGACCGGCCCCCTCTGGCCGGTCTTCTTCCGTTACGCCCTGCCCTCGGTGGCGGGGTTGCTGGCGATCACCACCGCCGTTATCGTCGACGGCTTCTTTATTGGCAACTACGTCGGTGCCGACGCCCTGGCGGCCATTACCCTGCTGATCCCCTGGTTCACCTTCCTGTTTGGCATCGCCCTGGCCATGGCCATTGGCGGCACCGTGCGGGCGGGTCGTTACCTGGGCCAAGGCAACATCCCGGCCGCCTCGGCCATCTACAGCAAGTGCCTGATGGCCACCCTCGTCATCTCCCTGGTGATCACCGTCACCAGCCTGTTGTTCCAGGAACCCCTGTACCGGCTGCTGGGGGCCTCTCCCTCGCTGTTCCCCCTGATGGCGGAGTACTTCCAGGTGATCGCCGGGGTGATGGTGATGCAGCTGGTGACCATGGTGTTCTACTACTTCATACGGGTGGACGGTTTCCCGATACTGGCGACCACGGCGCTGATTGTCGGGGCCGGCACCAACATCGTGCTGGATGCGGTGCTGGTGGGTTACCTGGACCAGGGCCTTCAGGGAGCAGCGCTGGCCACCGGCATGGCGCAGGTGCTGCAGCTCAGCGTGCAGCTGCTCTACCTGACCAGGCCCGGGCGTCGCCTGGTCTTTGGCCTGCGTCAGACCCACTGGAGCGAAGTATTCAGGGCCCTGGCCAATGGCGTCTCCGAGTGGATCAACGAGGTGTCCGTGGGGCTGGTGATGCTGCTGATCAACTGGCTGCTGATGCGCGAACAGGGGGTGGATGGCGTGGCCGCGTTTACCGTGGTCAACTACCTGATCTTCCTGAGCCTGATGGTGTTCTACGGCATTTCCGACGCCATGCACGTGCTGCTCAGCCACAACCTGGGGGCCGGCAACCCGGAGCGGATCCGCCGGTTCATGGGCTGTGCGCTGACGGTGATCCTGGGGCTGGGCGTGGTACTGGTGCTGGGTGTCTGGCTGCAGGGCAGCATGCTGGTACGGGCCTTCCTGGACACCTCGGCCGACTCCACCACCGCCATGCTGGCAGACCGGTTCCTGGGCATCCTCTGGCCGCTGTTCCTGATCAACGGCGTGAACGTGCTGCTGTCCGTGTACCTGACGGCGATGCATCGGCCACTACCCTCGGCGATGGTGGCCCTGTCCCGCAGCCTGGTGCTACCCGGGCTGCTGCTGGTGCTGATTGCCACCCTGGCGCCGGAGTGGCCGCTGCTGGTGGCCCTGCCCCTGGCGGAATGGCTGACCTTCGGGCTGGCCCTGGCGCTGTTCCTCCAGGCCCGGCCCCATCGGCTGATTCCATCACCCGGTCAGGCAGGCGTGGCGGCTCCCGCTCAGGCGGCGGACGGCTGCCACTGAACGGAATCCACCTCGCCGCCGGCGAAGCGCACCAGGTGGGAGGAGACGACTTCTCCCACCTGCTCCAGCTTCTCCTGGTTCTCCGCTTCACAGGTCATCAGCAGGGCGCCGTCAGCGGCTTTCAGGTGACAGTCACCAATCACGAAACGAAGTTCACCGGCTTCGGCCGTCCACTGGGCATCCACCTTATGCTGGAAGTGCTTGCACAGACGGTTGATCAGTCGGCCTGGGTCGGTGGTGGTAACGGAAGCGTTCATGGCTGGCATGGAAGACCCTCCTGTCGGATCGGGGAGCAAAAATGAGAATGATAATCATATTCCCCCGGACTATGGAGAGACAAGGGAGGTCCCGTCAGGGAAAACCCCGATGGGTGTCAGTGACCAGCCGGGCCGAGCCTATTCCGACAGGGCTTCCTGCAACAGGGCCTGGAGGTGGGCGGGCATGCTGCCGGCCAGCTGCAGCGCGGCCTCGTGGCCCCGGGGGGTCATCTTGGCCCAGGTGCGGCGCACGATGCGCAGCCACTTGTCCTTGTCGTAGTCGGTCTTCTCTTCGTAGAAATCCGCAAAGTAGCGTTCCAGGAACACCATGCAGGCCACGTCCTCCAGCAACTGGGTGTCCGGGTCCTGGCGCAGTTCCCGCTTGGTGAGGATGGTGGCCACCCGCTGGCATTCCTGTTCCGGGAAACCACAGTCCGCCATGATCTGCGCGGCACGCTCACCATGGAATCTGCCGCAATCCTGGCGCCACTGGTAGTAGCCCTTGCGGCCCTCGGGGTAGTCCGCCCGAGGCCGGGTCCAGCGTTCGATGTGCTGGGCCCGGCAGGCGATCTGCATGCGGTCGGAGGGCTCTGCCTCCAGGGCCAGCAGCCAGCGGGTCATGTGCAGGCTGTAGGCGTACTCACGGGGCAGCGACTGGCCGTCCACCACCTCCACATTGGGGTCCTGGCGGTTGGCCGCGTCAATGGCGTCCAGTGCACATCCGAGTTGTTGCCCGTTGCTCATGGTGCTCTCTGTCCTTTTTACGCTTTTGCCGAGGGGCGTTCTTTCATACGATCGTACCAGGCCTGCAGGTTCGTCTGCTCGGGGGCGATACGGATCTTCACCACCCGGGCGAAATCCACGGTACAGAACGCGGTGATATCGGCGGCGGTGACGTTGTCGCCATAGATGAATTCCCGGCCTTCCAGGTGCCTGTCCAGGAAGACGAGGAAATCCGCCACCTGGCGCCCGGCTTCCTCACCCCACTCCTTGATGGGATTCATACGATCCTTGAAGTAGCCGGTGGTGTGCTGGAAGCACATACCGGTGGGCATGAAGAAATAATAGTCCAGCCACCGTTGCCACTGCTCGAGCTGGGCCTTCTCCAGGGGCGTGGTGCCCATCAGCGGTTTTTCCGGGTACATCTGCTCGAAGTACAGACAGATGGCCATGGTTTCCGCCACGCAGTTGCCGTCGTCCAACTGCATCACCGGCACCTTCTTCATGGGGTTCATGGCCTGGTACTCGGGGGTCAGGTTCTCGCCTTTCTGGAGGTCCACCTGCACGAACTCCACCTTGTCCAGCAGGCCCTTCTCGGCCAGGAACATGCGGACGCGACGGGGATTGGGGGCAGTACTGGTTTCGTAGATTTTCATTGTTGTACACCTTGTTGGGGTCAATCGCAGGACAACAGACTGGCGCGCAACGGTGGTTGCGTCAAGCAACCGCTTCGAACTGGGTCAGTACCCAGTCCGGGGCGTCCAGTGGCAGGTCGTGGCCGGCGTCCGGATGGACCCGTAGCGGCCAGTGCCAGCGCCGGGCCAGCGTGCGGCTGCAATGCCAGTGCACGATACGGTCGCCGGTACTGGCCAGCAGCAGCGTTTGGGCCGGCGGCGCCTCGGGGCGTGGCCGGTAGGCCGCAGCCGCCTTCCACTGGGCCAGGGCGGTGCGGCGGGTGACCGGTCGCTGTCGCTGGATCAGGAACCACCGGTTTTCCAGGGCCGGCGGCACCGGACGGTTGGAGGTCAGTTGCAGGATCCGGCGTTCACGGCCCTCCATATCCGGCCTCAGGGCCACCGACAGGGCCCGGCTGAAGGCGGCTGGCCGCATGCGATGCCAGGGAGGACTGAAGCCGCTGCTGGTGTTGATCAGCAGCAGGCCGGCCACCCGCTCCGGTTCCGCCTGGGCCCAGTCCAGGGCCACCATGCCGCCCATGGACAGGCCCAGTAGTCCCACCGGCCCGGGAATATGGGCCGCGTACTGCTGGACCCGCTCACGTATGCCGCTAATGGTGCCCGGCGAGCCGTCCCGGAAGCGGGTTCCGGTCCCCGGCAGGTCGATGCAGTGGAAACGGTGCTGGGGAAAGCCCAGGGCCAGTCGACGGTCCAGGTCGCCCCAATGGGCCCGCTCCCGGATCAGGCCACGGAGCAGTATCCAGTTCATGACGCCAGCCACGGTATCCCGGTCATCATGCCTCCCGGTACCAGTGCATGATGGCAGCCTCCCGCAGCATACGGGCCTGGTCACCGGCCGGCAGCCAGTTCTCGTGGCTGACCGCCGCCTGCACCAGGAAGTCCATCAGCAGCAGGTGGGTACGCAACACCCGCTGGTGTCGGTGGGGCGCCAGGGGGTTGAAAAACCCGTCCAGGCGGAACAGTTGCCGGGGACGTTTCCTGAGCCAGCGCCAGGACCCCATCTCCAGAGTCAGGGGAATAAAGGTCCCCTTGCCCGCCTTGTTGACCTGCTTGTAGAAGTAATCCCACAGGTCGCCATGGGTCAGGTAATGGGCGGATTGCGGTTCGAACACATAGTTGTGGTTGGGGTAGGCCTGCTCCCAGAGCAGCTTGAGGGCCATCACCGAGTCGATGCGCCGCATGGGCCGGCGGCGGTATGCGTAGGGGAACCATATCTGGTCCTGCCAGCCGAACCCGGAGTGGCAGTCCAGGGCCAGGCTGAAACGGCTGTTGGGTAACAACTCGTCGATCACCGACTTCAGCGCCAGGTTTTCCGGCTCCATGCCCTGCTCCGGCTCGCCGGTGTACCAGGGCAGCCTGGGGGACAAGCGCTGGCCACCCAGCAGGAAGGTGCTGTCCCCCTGGGCCAGGATCGGGGCATTGCGCATCAGGTCGACACCGGCGGGGTTGGCCCGCTGGTTCAGGAACATGCCGCCGGGGTTCATGATCGGCAGCGCCACGATGCGGACTTTCTCCAGCAGCGCGTTCAGGTGATCGTCCCACCGTAACCGGGCGATGAGGCTGTCCAGCCAGGCAATCACCACCTGGGCACCGATCCGCTCCAGGCCGTGGACACCCCCAACCAGCAGCACCACCGGGGCATCGCTGGCCCGTGAGCCGATGTCCGTGCGGTAGATGGGCACCGACATGCCCTTGACCGGGATCCGCGTCAGCACCCGGCTCTGGACGGATTCCGGCGCGTCCGCCAGCAACCGTTCAAGCTGGACCATCTCGGGGATGAAGGTGCGCAGCTGGCGGCGCTGGCCACTGTCGCGGCCGGCCTGCTCCGCCGCTACGGAGATGTGGGGCGTGATGCTCTTGAGTTCGGCCATGTTGGGTTCCCTGGCTGATACAACACCTCAGCCTGACCGATGTTTACGACAGTTTGATGACCCCCGGCTCAACCGGCGATGGGACCGATACCCACCTTGCGGCGAACATCCGCCATCAGCGGCGTGGCGTAGTCCCGGGCCTTCTCGGCGCCTCGCTGGAGGATGCGGTCGAGCTGGGCCGGGTCTTCCATCAGGGTATTATATTCCTCCCGCATGGGCGCCAGTTCCTCGTTCAGGAACTCGAACAGCCGCTTCTTCATCTCGCCCCAGGCGATGCCGTTGGCGTATTCCTGGCGCATGGCCTCCACCTGGGCCGGGGTGGCGAAGGCGGAATAGATATCGAACAGGGCGGAATCGTCCGGGTCCTTGGGCTCCCCCGGTTCCAGCAGGTTGGTCTTGATCTTGTTGATCAGCTTGCGGAACTTCTTCTCGCCCTCGAACAGCGGGATGGTGTTGTTGTAACTCTTGGACATCTTGCGGCCATCCAGCCCGGGCAGCACCATGCCGGATTCCTCGATCACCGCCTCCGGCAGGGTGAAGGTATCGCCGAACAGGTAGTTGAAGCGCTGGCCGATGTCCCGGGCCATTTCGATGTGCTGGGTCTGGTCCCGGCCCACGGGGATCTTCTCGCCGTTGAACATGAGGATGTCCGCCGCCATCAGGATCGGGTAGCAGAACAGGCCCATGGTGATGCCCCGGTCCGGGTCCGCGCCCTCGGCTTCCTCGTTCTCCTGCACCGCCGCCTTGTAGGCGTGGGCCCGGTTCATCAGGCCCTTGGCGGTCACGGTGGTGAGCACCCAGCTCAGCTCGGTGATCTCCGGTACATCGGTCTGACGGTAGAAGGTGACCCGCTCCGGATCCAGGCCACAGGCCAGCCAGGTGGCGGCGATGGCGCGCACGGATTCCTGCACCCGAGCCGGCTCCTGGCACTTGATCAGGGCGTGGTAGTCCGCCAGGAACAAAAAGGACTCGGTGTCCGGGTCCTGGCTGGCGCGAATGGCCGGGCGGATGGCCCCGGCGTAGTTGCCCAGGTGGGGGATGCCCGTGGTGGTGATACCCGTCAGTACTCGTGTCTTGCTCATGGTGATTACATCATTCCGGGAAGAGGTCAAAAATAAAGCTGAACCATACCCAAACCGGCGCCAGCCGGCAAACGGATTGATCGCGCCCGGGTGGATAGGCGCGGGAACGGCAAGCCGGTATCATGAACGCCCCATTCCAGTCGCTGTAACCCTATGACCCAGGAAACCCTGCCACTGATCTACCGGGACGAACACCTGGTGGTCGTGGACAAGCCCGCCAACCTGCTGGTGCACCCCAGCGAGATCGACCGCCGGGAAACCCGCTCCGCCATGATGATACTGCGGGACCAGCTCGGGCAATGGGTGTACCCGGTGCACCGGCTGGACCGGCCCACCTCCGGCCTGCTGGTGTTTGCCCTGTCGCCGGACATCGCCCGAACCCTGGCCACGGCCTTCGAGGAGCGGCGCGTGAGCAAGGATTACCTGGCCATCGTGCGGGGCCATCCTCCCCTGGGGGGCATCATCCGCCACCCCCTGACCCTGAAAGATGACCGCCGTTCACGACGTACCCTGGATGGCGCAGCCCAGTCCGCCCTGACCCTGTACCACCGTCTGGCCACGGTGACCGTGGACTGGCCGGTGGACAAGCGCTACCCCACCAGTCGCTATGCCCTGGTCCGCTGCCGACCGGCCACGGGGCGCCGCCACCAGCTTCGCCGGCATCTGAAGCACATCAGCCATCCCATCATCGGAGACAGCAGCTATGGCAAGGGGCCACATAACCGGACCTTTGCTGACCGGTTTGGCGAGAGTCGGCTGTACCTCCATGCCAGCCGCCTGACCCTGCCGCACCCGGTCAGCGGCGGGAACCTCAGCCTCCAGGCACCGCTGCCGGACGGCTGGCGGCGGGTCTGCCAGGCATTCGGATGGTGGCCGGAGGGCTGCTATGATGAAAGCACCGCCACCCAGACCCACACCACCCAGCAGGAGTAACCCGGACCATGCCCGTGCAACTCTACCAGTTTGCCATCTCCCACTTTTCCGAAAAGGTCCGCTGGGCCCTGGACTACAAGGGTGTGTCCTATGAACCGGTATTCCTGCTACCGGGCATGCATGCCAAGACCATCCGCGGCCTGACCGGCCAGAAAACCACTTCGGTGCCGGTACTGGTGGACAATGGCCGGGTGGTGCAAGGCTCGGGGGCGATCCTTGATCACCTGGACGCGGTCTTTCCGGACAAGCCGCTGTTACCGGAGGCGCCCAATGCCAGGGCCTCGGCCCTGGCCTGGGAGAAACGGCTGGACGACGAGGCCGGCCCGGCGGTACGGACCTTTGCCTACCACCACCTGCTACAGCGCCCGAAAGTGGTGGCGCCCCTGCTGGCGGCGAAGACCCCCTTCTGGAACCAGTACCTGCTGCGGCTGGGCTTCAGCCGGGTGGAGGAAATCATGCGGGAGACGATGGCCATCAATGAAAAGACTGCGGCCCGGTCCCGGGACGTTATTGAAACGCTGCTGGAGGAGATCACCGCCATCTACCGGGACGGCCGCTTCCTGGCCGGGGATACCTTCAGCCGGGCGGACCTGACGGCCGGTGCCCTGCTCTCCCCGCTATTCATGCCCTCCCGGTATCCGGTGCCCTGGCCCAGGCCACAACGTCTGCCACCGGACCTGCGAGCCTGGAACCAGCGTAACGAGGACCTGCTGGCGCCCATGGCGGAGCTCTACCGGACCCATCGTTAGCGCCCCGTGTCCGGTTGATTCGCTGACTTATAGCGCCCCCCGGGGATGTTGCTGCAGGAAACCGTGCCATAACTCGGCGGAACGTTCCGGCACCTCCACCATGGGCACATGGCCGACTCCCTCCAGCAGCTCCACCCGGGCGTCGGGAATGCCCTGCGCGAACACCTCGGCATTCTCCGGCGCCAGGACCCGATCCTGTTTACCCCAAACGATCAGCGCGGGAGCCTTGATGGCGGACAGAATCCGGTCCAGGGCAAGGTGCTCGCTGGATGACAGGATGGCCTGGAAGATGGCCTCGTTGGTCTGCTGTCGGGCAATGGCCTTTTCCTCCATCACCGACTCCAGAGGCCAGGGTATGAACGGACGCTTTTCCAGGACAAAATCCAGCAGGTTATCCATATCACCGGATTCCTTCACCACCAGGGGGTTGTTACCCTCGGCCAGAGCCTTGTCCAGTTGCGATGGATACCGGTTGGAGCCGGCGGGGTCGAACAGGGCAATGGAAGTGACCCGCTCCGGGTAGCGGCTGGCAAAGTACACCGTAATGCCCCCGCCCATGGAATTGCCGGCCATGTCCACCTTCTCGACGCCCAACTCATCAAGGAAGGCCACCAGGGTGGCGGCCTGGGCCTCAACGGTGTAATCATCCGGGGAGGCGACGCTGCTGTCGCCATGACCGGGCAGGTCGGGAATCAGCAGCCGGTAGCCGTCCGGAAGGTGGGCGGCCATCCGGGTCCAGTTGTCCTTGTTGCCGCCAAAGCCGTGGACCATCAGCAGGGTGCGCCCGCTCGCCGGCGACTGGTTGCGGAGGTAGGAAATGGAGAGATCACCCAGTTCAAGCATCGCCGGCTCAAGGCCAGCCTGATCACGCTCCTGGTGGATGATCCAGTTATACAGGTCATAGCGGGAACAGCTGGCCAGCAGCACAAGCAGCAGGACCGGCCAGGCCAGGTGGCCCTTTTTCATATCATCCTCTGACTCCGGCCAGCCTGATCCCCCGGCTGGCCCATGGGATTATCCGGCGGGCCGGTGGGAACACCCATGTCCCTGCGGGAACAATCGGCTAGCGTGTACCGTAGACTACCATGGTCTTGCCCTTCACCTGCACCAGGCCCTGTTCTTCCAGGGTCTTGAGCACGCGACCGACCATTTCCCGGGAACAGCCAACGATGCGGCCGATTTCCTGGCGGGTAATCTTGATCTGCATGCCGTCGGGATGGGTCATGGCGTCCGGTTCCTTGCACAGATCCAGCAGGGTACGGGCAACGCGACCGGTGACATCCAGGAAGGCCAGGTCGCCCACCTTGCGGGTGGTCTGGCGCAGGCGGGTGGCCATCTGCTCACCGATAAAGTAGAGCACCCTTGGATCCTGCTGGGCGATCTCCCGGAACTTGGTGTAGCTGATTTCCGCCACCTCGCATTCCGTTTTTGCCTTCACCCAGGCGCTGCGGGAGTCCATGTTGTCAAACAGCCCCATTTCCCCGAAGAAGTCCCCGGCGTTCAGGTAGGCCATGATCATTTCGCGACCGTCTTCATCCTCGATGATAACGGTGACGGAACCTTTGACAATAAAGAACAGGGAGTCGCTCTTGTCACCGGCATAGATGATGGTGCTCTTGGCCGGATAGCGACGGCGGTGGCATTGGGACAGGAAATAGTCCAGATGCTTGGTTTTCTGCTCAACAGGCCGGACGATAGTAGCCATGGTAAGTGTCGTGCCTCCTCAACTGTCGCCATCCGTGGACGTTTTTTGATGAGAGACCTGCCTTCCCGCAGGTGATTTATTGTTATGACGGAACCACAAGGGCTCCATCCGCATACCGGTTCAGGTATGTCGTTTTTTTAGACGAAACAATACTACGACTCACGATCTTAAGCTGTGCCTACAAAGTCGTCTATAACTCACGTCTCAATAGAGACCCACTTCACAGCTTATTGACGCATTATGCTAGCATGCTTGCCCTTGGCAACTATTTAGTAGCTCTCCTAATTTACACAACGGAACAACCGCATGAAAGCAACCATTGACTGGACCGGTAAAGCCAGCTTCAAGGCCACCAGCGGCAGTGGCCATCAGGTACAGATGGACGGCCCCCCCGATCATGGGGGCGAGGATCGTGGCCCACGCCCCATGGAAATGCTGCTGATGGGCCTGGGTGGCTGCTCGTCTTTCGATGTCATGAGCATTCTGCAGAAGAGTCGCCAGGACGTCACGGCGTGCCACGCCGAGCTGGCGGCGGAACGGGCCGACGCCATTCCCGCCGTGTTCACGAAGATCCACCTCCATTTCGTGGTGACCGGCCACAACCTCAAGGAAAACCTGGTGAAACGGGCCGTCAGCCTGTCGGCGGAGAAATACTGCTCCGCCTCCATCATGCTGGAGCAGGCCGGCGTCGAGATCACCCACAGCCACGAGATCCGCGAGGCCTGACGCCCCGGAATGGGGGCTGTTGGCCGTTGGCGTTTCCGGTGTCGGCCGGACAGTCCGTGCGACGCTGCTAGAATGGTGACAAAACCTCTATTCAATCGACGGAGCGGTGTGCATAATACGCACCCTTCTCCGCCGGTCTGCGCAAATGCTGTACAACCAGCCCTGCATTCTGTGGCGGCCTCGGCAGACCGGACCGTGACATGTTGACGTGTCTGCAACTATTCGACTCCATCATCCGGAGGGGCTGAACATGGAACCGAAACTCCAGCTGCACGGTTTCAACAACCTGACCAAATCCCTGAGCTTCAACATCTACGACATCTGTTACGCACAGACGGAAGAGCAGCGGACAGCGTACATCGACTACATCGACGAGATGTACAATGCCGAGCGGCTGACCCAGATTCTGACGGATGTGGTGAAGATCATCGGCGCCAACGTGCTCAACATCGCCCGCCAGGACTACGAGCCACATGGTGCCTCGGTGACCATGCTGATTGCCGAGCACGAACTGACCGGTGACCAGGCGGACAACGAGGAATCCCCGGGCCCGCTGCCGGATGCCATCGTCGCCCATCTGGACAAGAGCCATGTGACCGTGCACACCTACCCGGAGAGTCACCCGTATGAGGGCATAAGCACCTTCCGGGCGGACATCGATGTATCCACCTGTGGCCTGATCTCACCGTTGAAGGTACTGAACTACCTGATCCACAGTTTCGATTCCGATGTGGTCACTGTGGATTACCGGGTGCGGGGCTTCACCCGTGATGTGGACGGCACCAAGCACTACATCGACCACGACATCAACTCGATCCAGAACTACCTGACCGAGGACACCCGCAACGCCTACCAGATGATTGACGTCAATGTGTACCAGGAGAACCTGTTCCACACCAAGATGATGCTCAAGAATTTCGATCTGGATAATTACGTGTTTGGCGTCAATGCCCAGGACCTGGGTGAAGAGGAAGCGGCCTCCATCGAGGAACGCCTGAAGCGGGAAATGCTGGAAATCTTCTACTCCCGCAACGTGGAGTGACTCCTCGCCGGTCCAGGGAAGGACCGGCGTTCCGCCTGAAGGTTGTTCAGTTTTTCTGAATGGTGCCGCCGGAATTTTCCGGTTTCATCCCCGGCCCCGTCGTCATCTAATAGGGACAACACCAACCGGACGACGGAGGCTATCATGACCCAACGACTCATCAAGCGCGTTATTCCTTCCCGGGAAACCTCGGATGGCGCGGGCGTGCGCATCCGTCGCTCCCTGGGCCAGACCCAGATGGTACGCTTGGACCCGTTCCTGATGCTGGACGAATTCGGTTCCGACCAGCCCCAGGACTACCTGGCGGGTTTTCCGTCCCACCCCCACCGGGGCTTCGAAACGGTCACCTACATGATTACGGTACACGCACCGAGTTGACATACACCAGTGCACGCAATATTGTGTGTACATACACTGCATGGATGACCAGCCCGTGAAGGCAGGGAACTTTTCAAAAGAGCCCCTCAACTCAACCGCCTATTGGTCGAAGATTAGAGTCTTCATTCCAAGAAGAGTTCGTTACGAGTCAGAAAACCTCGCCGTATTCTCGCCATACCGTTTTCAAGACCCCTACTCGCTGACGGGGCTAAAAGAAGATGGAATCATTCGAAACTTCCCCATGCTATTCCGTGGAAACGGCGACCCTTGGGATACCGGCAATCTCTATTTGATGCATGAGATGGCAGAAAGGGCAAAATTCGATCTGGTTACCGTTGAGACTATTGAAACTCACGCAGTTCACCTGCTGGCCTTTCTGAGATGGCTGGAACACAACCAAGCTGCGGGGAACAACATCAACGAATTCACGTTTCCTGATGATCCTCATGAGCGCGTCACTTACTCATATCGCCGGTATTTAATGAGGCAGATGCGGAAAACGCCACCTCCTTTTTCACTCGGAGTGGCCAAAACCCGTATGGGTGTGGTCGTTAACTTTTATAGAGGCTTGATAAACGGAAAGCTGATAGATGCCTCCAGGCTTCCCAACCCTCCTTACGAGCAAACGGTCGCTGGCATCCCTTACGTCAACCAGAAAGGACTCGTACGAATAAAAGAAGTCCTAACAACAGATTTGGCTATAAAAATCCCCAAGCGCGACCCTGATGCAGATACAGAACATCTAAATGATGGGGGGAAGCTCAGGCCCCTTGAACCCGAAGAACAACGAATGATTACGATCGCACTCGAAGGTTACGGCAATCGGGCGTTTGAGTTAATGATGATATTTGCGTTTACCACAGGAGCCCGAAAACAAACTCTTGGTACTCTGAGGATCCACCACATTAAAAATCTCTTGGAGAAGCAGTCAGGACAAGAGTTGAAATTAAAAGTTGGTGCAGGGACTGAAATCGACGTGAAAAATAAAGGCGATCTCAATCATTACCGCCTCCACATTCCACGGCTTGTAGCCAAAATGCTTCTTAATTATTCCAATTCCATCGAAGCCAAAAAACGCCGCGATAAAAGCTTTTATGGGGATTCAGATCGAAATTACATATTCCTCACACAAGAAGGAACACCTTATTACACTAGTAAGGTCGAGATTTCAGACCGTGAAAACCCCGAATTTAGCAGCCGCATTGCAGCCGCAAACCGCATTGATTTTCCAGTTGTGAGAGGTCGAGCACTTAATAATCTTACGAAAAGACTCGCTGACAAGATCCGGCAAAAGCACCCCAGCTTTAAAGATTTTCGTTTTCATGACACCCGCGCAACTTATGGAATGAATTTCGTCAGACACTTTATCGATGCAGGGCATCCTCCGAGCAAAGTTGTAAGCGATCTATCTGCCCGTATGGGGCACGCCGATACCAGCACTACCCATGCTTACCTCTCCTTTGACTCAAACAAAGATAGAATGGATACCACCGAAGACAGTTATGCCGCTTGGCTAGAAATAAACAATCGACGGGAGGCTTAATGTCGGGCCTTAGCCAACTTAAACCAATCCAAACCGAAGAAGTATTGGCAGCGTCAGACACCGAAGCCGAAAAGCCTAAAAACCCCGAAAGTACCGTCGTGATATGGCCAAAATCTGAACGTACCTTTCCAGCATTCCAGTATTGTTATTTGGAACGCGAAGCACTTTCGAATGGGAAGCTTCCGCACGAAAAAACTAGGAACTTCTTAGTGATCACAGAATCTCTGTGCCCTAAACGAAGAGATTTGGTGGCCACATGGATTCAAGAGATGGTACGCGGAAAATGCAACATTAATAGGGCTATTCACATAGGTCAAGCATTAACATGGATCGACCAAAATAAACTCAAAAATATTCTATTTGTCGAAGAAGACGCAAAACGCCTGTATCGGCAGTATACAAGTCATCTCATTCAATTAGTGAAAGAGAAAGAAGGAGATCTAAACTCAGTCGATGGCATAAATCTGATTCATGCTGGAAACCTACAACGCGGCATGCAATCAATCATTGAATACTCCATAGGGATCAGTCGCCGGGAAACCAGAAAATGGGCGACCATTCTGAGTCGTTCAAATTTTGATCCGTGGTATGCGCAGTTTGATACGGTTGAGCCAATTGAATTATCTGTAGATTACGGCATACCACAAGACAGTGAAATTACGCCAGAAAATACTCGCGTCGCATTTAAACCAACGTACAGCGGCAGTATAAATGCCTTCAAATTTTGCTACTTGGATCGCGCATCCTTAACCTCTGTAGGCCGTGGTCGCAGCAATCAAGCCCAAGTAAGAGTTCGGTTGTCGTCCATTTCCAAGCAAAGATGCCGACTCGTCTTACGCTGGGTGAAGGACATGTTAACTAGCTCGAAAAGCCTCGATAAATCCAACACGGTTTGCGTTCTATTTGACTGGATTGACAGAGCTAAACGAGACAGTGATCTCTACGAAAAATCACGATCACAACCTCTTTATCAAGATTTTACCGCTCACCTAAAAGACGCCATCTCGGACAATGCCCTATCTCTCGGGCAGGCTGTAAAGTGGCAAGCAGAAATGCGCTATATCTTGAGCCTGAGCAACGACATACCAGCCTCAGAAATCGAGGAATGGGCTCCTAAAATTACTTTGCAGATCGAATATTCGAATCTGGATAATGCTTATGTAGAGGTGGAAACTTATGAATTAATCGGTGACTCAGAGGACAAGGCCCCCAATGACGTTGTGCCCGAACAAGCTGTTGTAAACTACCCTTTGCAACCGAGCTATAAAATCCATGCATACAAGTTTTGTTATTTAGATCGGGCCAGTCTGATACCGGATGTTTCTCCTTCCTCTGCATTTGCTCGACGGGTCAATCCAGCAAGTCTATGCCCAAAAAGATGCAAACTTATGGCTCGCCTTATAAGGCTTGCCATAAACGGAGCCCTCGTTCCTTATCGCGCTTATAGAATAGTCTCCATCATGGACTGGATCGACGCAAAAGGGCGCGGCGAGGACTTGCACAGCGTAGATGATGCCAAACGACTTTACGCAGATTTTACTCAGTATCTTCTTCACATGGCGCGATTGTCTCAGGTCGGAGACAAAAAGGGCTTTGGCTTGGGCACTGCCTGCCATAAGCAAGAGGCAATGGCCGATCTCATTAAACTATCAACAAACGTGCCTCTTTACACCGTTAGAACGTGGGCAACGCAATTAACGAGGAATGCCCAAGACCTCCCGCAGCCACGATTAACTGAAAATGACGCAAAGACCGCATATCACCTACATAGTCGTTTTTTTTGGGGATATAGCCAACTAGTGCTAAGCGATCATGCAGCTGCCGCCCCACTCAAAATCCAACTCAGTGATCTTGGATACGAAGATTTTGTAGCTTTCAATCACAATGTCACGAGCTACACAAAATATGGAGCAAGAGGCGCGAAGAAGAATTGGCGAAACGTCGCATTTTCTGAAGCTGGCTTCGACGATGATATCCAATCAGTAGCTCGCAAAACCAAAGCCCAGGGAATCTGCTTCGACGCAAACCAGAGAGAAAACTACAGAGCATCGCAAAGAGTGTTGGTCGTTGACAATTTCCAACTAAGCGAAGGGACGATAAGGCATTTTGCAAACCGAGCTATCAAACATTTTGGCTACATGCTTATGTTTGCCTCTGGATGCAATGCTGACCATCTCTCAGGTATTGATTGTCAGAAAAGCCTTCTACCAAAAGAGGACGGTGCAAACCGTATGATCGCATTTAAAGGGCGCGCAAAAAATGAGCTACAAAAAGTTACCGTGCCCAGCGCATTCCAGAAAGATTGGCGACAGATGATTCGCCTCAGAGAATGGATGTCCAGTTACTGCGACCAGGATGCTCCAAAATTTGGCCTTTGCTACGTTCCCCTTCGAGGAAATAACAAGAATAAATTGGTCAAGTTAGATGATCGAACCCTAAAAGATTCGTTGGCGTGGCCTGAAAACGGGCCGAGCTTAGTGTCAAGAACGGCCCGAAAATCGAAGATACAAAGAGTGTTAGAGATATCAGGTGGCGACGTTGGCCTTGTTGCCGAGATGGTTTCCAACAAACCAAACACTATCCAAAAGCACTACGGTTTCAAAACGTTTGAGGACTCTGCCAAGCAACTCTCGCAATTCTTTACTGCTCTAAAGACCTCGGCAAACTTGCGGGTTTCAGGAAAGGTTAAGCCACCCATCGTAAGTTCGGGCGAAAAAATCCTAACAGGTAAATGCGTTGCTAAAACAGAAGACGACCGAAGGTATATAGATGGGATCGATGAAGTCCGGGCACCTGAACTGACATGTGGAGCCCCGCTCGCCTGCTTTTTCTGCAAAAGCTTCGGCATCTTCAACAACTACGAGGATATCCACCGAATCCTATCAGTGGCTGCATACATTAAATTTCAAAGCATACAAAGGTCTCAGGCACTTGAAATCCACGGTGAAAAATTTTTGCCAATAGTCGCCCGAATTGAAGAGATTGTTGAGGCATTCAAAAAACGAAGCAAAGCAGCAAAAGATATTGTTCAGCGGTCTTCAAGATCGATCGAAAAAGGAGATTTGGACCCTTTTTGGCTTGCCCAAGTAAATTCCCTTCTTGATGCCATTGAGGTCAGCTGATGTCATTTTTTATGGTAGGCAACTTGAACACTGAGTTCGTGCCTGATCGCCTTGAAGACTTAGGTGGGTTAATTCCTGGTGATTTTGTTGTCTCGCGCAAAATAAATGGTGAGATCCTATCCAAGTTCGAAGATGACACCTGGGACTTGACCACTTACGGGTCCAGATCGGTTTACACCTTTAATACTTGGCAAACTGGAGAGTTTGATCAGCTCTCGCGCGTCATAACCGACGAGATAAAGTCCATCACCTGGCTTGGAATGTTCAATCCAAGAATCGCCAGAAAAAAAGATAAGAAAATGGTGAGCTTTAGCGGTTACATCAAAGCCCTTAAGGCAATTGCTAAAATCGCATACCACTGTAACGTTTCGATAGTCGATTCTCATTCGAATTCAAAGTTTCAAGCAGCACTCAAATCCTCTTTTTTGTTTGCTATTTGCGACGAAACCGAGCAAGCCCAATGGCTTTCACCTTACATCAAGGAGGTTTTAAGAGTTTGTCACAGCGCGGTAAACGATGATTTATGTGAAAAGCTACCAAAATGGAAAATTGTTCCAGATGAGAGCTACGATGACTGGGTTAAAAGATTAAATATTGCAAACAAATATATTCGGGACAACGGTAAAAGAACGCCGCTGGTTCCAACTCGTATACTGGCAACAATCCTTGAGGAGACGGAAAAGCAACTGGACGACGCTCTTCCTCACATGGAAAGGTTTGTGGAATTTTTTGAGGCGATCTACGAAGACCCCCACCTATTCAGTGATACTATAGGACGTGCTCGCAACGCTGTAACACGCATTATTGGAAGCGGAAGGCCTAGCCCCGGACCAACCTCTAAATCCAGACTCGTATCGAGAAAAGAAACGCTGAAACGATTCGGTCTTGATGGCTATCTTGAGAAGAAAGGAGTTGACGCACACCTACAAAACATCACCAATCATCTTCGCCAATTGCAAGCATTCTCAGCGATTCTCATACACTTCTACTCCGGCATGCGTGCTAGTGAGGTAGAAGTCTTGCCCTTTGACTGTCATCAGGTCATCGACATTCCTAATTTTGGAAAGGTAGATGTTCTCTTATCCCACACAAAGAAGCTAGCCAGATCCAACTTTTCAAAATTGCTCCCTTGGGTTACTTCACCAATCGCTAAGAAAGCCATTAAGGCCTCCCAGGCCATTGTGAGAATAAACTGGGTTAGGAATAGCCCTGATCGATTTCCAAGTCGGCATGAAACAGTCCCCCTCTGGCTCGCTAACCAATGGAAAAAATGCGCTACGCCTGTGAACTATGAATACCCCATTGCATATCGCTCCATTGTTCTCGCGAGTAGCATCAAATCGTTCAAAAATGTCGAGATAAGACGATCAGACATTGAGGAGCTCGTTGTTTTCGATGCATTTCGAGATTGGGACGAAGAACCTGAATTTGAGATCGGCCAGCCTTGGCCACTTTCTACGCATCAGGGCAGGCGATCTGCTGCTGTATATGCCTCGCGCTCAGGGATGGTTTCTCTGCCATCGTTAGCCACGCAATTCAAACATCTGACACTCATGATGACAGCGCTGTATGCCGAAAACTCAGCATTTGCCGAGTCCTTCATTGTCAATGAGGATGGCCGCATTCCTGAAAGCCATACGGTCATCGGTGACTTTAGAGCCTCTAAAAACCTGAATGACTCTGTTGCTTTTGAAGAGCAAGTTATCAAGGCACACGGTCCTCTGCTGGGAGGACAGGGAAAGGCTTTTCAATCTGAGAAAGACAGAAACTTACCCCATTTCCTGGACGATGCCAGAGCCATTCAGAAGGAAATAGAAGTAGGCAAAAGAAAATACGTCCCGTTACCTACGGGTGGTGGGTGCATGAACGAGACTGGCCCATGCGATAGCTACGGCATCGACTGGACTTTCCCATGCCTTGGGTGCGCCAAGTCTGTTTTCGAAGACGATATTTTGGAGGAGGCTGCGGCTAGTTTGGAGTTCTCGATGCGGGAGATGAGTCCAAACTCCCTCTCCTACAAATTTAGCAACGAAAAGCTCAGACTCATAAAAGCCCGACTTACTGACTAAAAAGGACCAAGCCATGGGAAGCAAAGCGCTATCTGAGTATTTCGGTGCCTTGCAGCGCCTAAAGCAAGGCGAGCCGGAACGCATTAAGAAAGGCTCGCTCATTAATAAGGACAATGTAGCCAGGGAGGCTGGGCGAGCAAGGGGTAGCATCCGGAATAGACCTGGCTTTGAATCACTGTTAGAGGCTATCGAGAATGCCCAAAAACAGTCTTCGAGACGTCGGTCCTCACTAACCGAAAAAGAACGCATAAAAAGTCTAAACGAGAAAATGCAACGCCTCAAAGATGAAAACAATCGGGTCAAAGCCCGCTATATGTCACTGCTTTATTTAAACTTTGAGATGGCAAAAAAACTTCGAAATGCTGGCATAGATGTACCTCAGTTAGGCACTGTTATGGATATAAAGATCGAAGATGAAGTTAAGTTTTAGCCACCGCGCCGGTCGCTCATCAATCCCTTCCATATTTCTCATCGGTTATTTAGCGGAAGACCATCGGGCGGAAAATTCTAATAAACCGTGCTATGAGAGCAGAGATATTTACAATCGGCAAGCTGGGCTTTTGCCTAGGCCACGTCCACCAGTACGATTTCACTGTCCTGCTGAGCACTGACCTCCAGCAACACTTCATCGCTGATCGCAATCCCGTCGCCTGCAGAAGCCACCACCCCATTCACTTCGATTTGGCCTCTCGCCGGCACTAAGTAGACCTTGCGTCCGGTGGTAATACGGTATTCGGTGCTCTGACCCACCTCCAAGGTTGCGGCTACCAGGCGAGCATTCGCGCGGATTGCCAACGCTTCTGAATCGTCGGGCAGGCCGCTGGCAAGAGTGACAAAAAATCCGCTACGCTCGCCTTTTGGAAATGGCTTAGTACCCCAAGTGGGTGGTAGGCCGGTTTCATTAGGCATGATCCAGATCTGAAAGATTTGGGTAGTTTCGTCCTCCTGATTGAGCTCGCTGTGCGCGATGCCTGTTCCCGCGCTCATAACCTGCACATCGCCTGCCTCAGTGCGCCCCCGATTACCGAGACTGTCTTGATGTGTGATTGCACCCTTGCGAACGTAGGTGATTATTTCCATGTCGCGATGTGGGTGGCGGGGAAACCCCGAGTTTGGAGCGATGGTGTCATCATTCCAGACTCGGAGATTCCCCCAGTTCATACGCTTGGGATCATAATACTCAGCGAACGAAAAATGGTGGCGGGTATCCAGCCAGCCATGCCGGGCACCGCCCAGTTCTCGATATGGTCTAAGCTCGATCATTTTGGATCCTCCTGTCTTCCGGAATGGGATTAGTACAATGTCTCAGAGTCAGCCTCGTTCACTGCCCAATAAGCCGATGGCAGCCTCCGAGAGTGGCAACTCGAGAAAATCATCTAGGGTCAGAAGCGCACCCTTAAACGCCGCACCCATTGCTTACCACGAAACCATAAAATGGCTGCTAGACCTGATTAAGGTCCAGTATCAAATCTTTTGGCGAGCATTCAAGCAGCCCAGCGAATAGATAAATTTTTTCGAGCGTGATGTTGGCCTGCCCTCTCTCGATCTTGCCAACATAACTCCGATCTATCCCAGCATCGTGCGCTAAGCGCTCCTGCGAAAAGCCTTTTGATTTTCGTATAGCTCTCAGATTTTGACCAAACGCCTCACAAATCGGTGAGCCCATTTCTTGCCCTCACAAAAGACAAGACTATGGTTTCTTGAGGCATTTCGGGCCACGGCATATACTACCCATTTTTCGAAGGTCGACCAGATCGACCTGGAGACCAATCGGACCGCCTTATGAAAAGATCGCAACCACTGAGCGTCGACAAGATCTTGATCGAACTCCTAAGACAGCAGCCTGATACTCCTTTTTCCAATACCAGTATTCGGGATATGTATCTTCTGCAAATACCCGAAGTTCAGCGGCCAAGTCGCAACCAAGTTCGCAAGCACATATACAGAGAACTTCTACGCCTTGAAAAGGCAAAAGTTATCGATCGCTACGAGGGATCGACTGGCCGGGGATGCAAGTTTATCTATCGTTCAAACAACCAAGACATTTCCCTGGAAGCCAAGCCTTCTCCATTTAGGGCTGCATTTGAGCACGTTGAATCGTCGATGGATGGTGCTACACAGCGGGCGTTGCAGGAGGAGCTTTCTAAAAGAAAGGTCGAACTGATTGCCAGTATTGGTGAAGCGGAGGAATACCAGCGCCTATATCACAAGTACCCGGCGCTTCGGAGCGCCGTGAAGGCGCAGTACCTGGAGTCTCGCGAGAGAAGCACAAAGCTTCTAGGTCAACTTCGTGCTGTAGAGTCGGTCATCACAAAAATTGGGTTTCCCGCATGATCCAATTGCGCGTTTGGCAGCGCGAGTGCGTCGATCAAGCTCTTCAAGCTTTTGAGTATCAAACCCACTTTCTATGTCATGCAACACCTGCGGCGGGCAAAACCGTCATGGTAGCGTCAGTGGCGAAAGCTCTTCTGGCGCGCGGCAGCATTGATTTCGTCCTATGCTTCTCCCCTTCACGGACAGTGTCGCAAAGCGTCGCCTCGACATTTAGCCAAATCCTTGGGCGAAGCTTTAATGGCCAGATTGGGGCCGCAGGGGGTTCTTACACCTATCAGTCGATGAACACGCTTCCCAGAGAGCTATGGCAAGTACTGAGTGAGCACAGAGTCTTCGTGGTTTTGGACGAGATTCATCACTGCTCCGGTAGTAGTTGGGACGAACTCACAATTGGCAACAGTTGGGGGCGAACAATTCTCGATAGGATTCAAGGAAAGGCCTCCCTCACAATGGCGCTATCCGGAACACCTTGGAGGAGTGACGACAACCCAATCGTACTTTCTCGCTACACGCAGCCTGACGGCGAGCTCCATTGCGATTACGAATACGGTTTGGAGCGGGCGGTTATCGACGGCGTTTGCCGAGTCCCAAAAATCGTGCTCACTGATAATCGGGAAATCAGCCTAAGGTCATCGGAACTCGGCCTTAAAACCTACTCCAGCATCCGGGAAACAATCAGTGGGGGTCATATTACCTATCCTGACTTTCTGTTCCGGGACGAAGTGATCGACCAGACACTCTCCGAAGCATCCAAAAAATTATTAGAGATCCGGAAGCAGGTTCCTACCGCTGCCGGCCTCGTTGTGGCTGCGACAGTGGCACATGTGCGTAAACCGCTGAAGGTTGCCACCCATTCCACGTGAAGCCTGCCACCCGGACC
>NZ_JAVVLT010000111.1:0-32461 GCF_036224885.1 Marinobacter sp. OP 3.4 | reverse complement strand
TAACCGGTTTTACCGCCGTCTCCTACTTTTTCACGCTAATCCGCGATGAACCTTTATTGATCGGTTGACGTCTTGACCAGGCGATTAATGCAAGGCCTCCAAGGATCATCGGCAGGGTTAACAACTGCCCCATGGTCACCCAGCCGAGGGCAATGAACCCCAGTTGCGGGTCGGGGAGGCGAACAAACTCGACCGCAAAACGGAAAATTCCGTAGAGCAACAGGAACAGGCCGGACGTTGCGCCCATCCGACGAGGGTGGCGTGAGAACCACCACAGCACCACAAACAGCACAACACCTTCCAGGGCAAACTCGTACAATGACGACGGGTGACGTGGCGCCGACCCCATATTCGGGAACACCATGGCCCAGGGCACGTCGCTGACCCGCCCCGGGAGCTCGTGGTTGATAAAGTTGCCAAGGCGACCCGCCCCCAGGCCAATTGGCACCAGTGGCGCTATAAAATCCGTGAGTTGGAAAAACCGCAGGTTCTGCTTGCGGGCGAAGACCAAGGCTGCAATCAGGACGCCGGTCAAGCCGCCGTGAAAACTCATGCCCCCTTCCCAGACCTTGAACAGCCAAAGCGGATTGTCTGCCAGCTTGTCAAAACCGTAGAAGAGCGCATAACCGACGCGGCCACCGAGAATGACGCCCATCGCGCAGTAGAAAATCAATGTTTCAACAGCGTCTGCATTCAACCCCAGCCGATGAGCCCGACGACGCCCCAGCCACCAGGCCGCGAGAAAACCGACAAGGTACATCAGGCCGTACCAATGGATTTTCAGTGGGCCCAGTGCAATGGCTACCGGGTCGATTTGAGGATACTGAAGCATAAGCTTCCCTGATTTCGTGTGTGAACGTGCGTTAGGGTTTCAATCAGTAACACGTTCCGCTCCATTGGCTGTCTCCTCCAATCGTTGCCTGGCAACAGCGATACCGCTGCGCATGGCCTGTGCGGACTCGTTATCGCCGAAGCCCGCCAATGCCCGGCGCCAGTAATTGATCGCCTGTTCATAGCGGCCGTCGTCAAAGGCCTCGACCCCCAGTATGCCCAGCGCCGTTGGCTCACGTGGATCCTTGTCGAGTATTTCGTCGATCAGCGCATGCACTTCATCGGTCAGGCTGCGCCCGGCCACAAAGAATTTTATCTGAGCCAGTTGGGCCAGAAGATCTACTCTGCGGCCTTCCAGTTCGATCAGTCGTTCCAGGGCGTCAATCGCCTGACCCGGTTGACCGATCTTCTGGTAAAGCGGAAACAGCAAGGACCAGACCTTGGGATTATCCGGCTGAGTCCCGGCTTCCTCTTCGAGCCGACCAACCAGGGTTTTCATTGAGGCACCGGGCGTGTTGAGCACGTCCTGCTGGGCGGCATGCAGCGCCAGATCGCCATCGGCACCCAGCCATCGATAGCCGATCATGCTGGCAGCCATGACTGCCGTTATCACCAGTGGAATCATCAAACGTCCTGACAGGGGGCGCCTGAGAGGCATTCGGCGATGGGCCTCGGTGTCCTCCAGCAGATTGCGGTCCAGCTCGTGGCGGCCTTCTTCAAAACGGGCGACGTCAATCTCGCCGCGATCGCGGGCGCTTTTCAGGGCTGAAAGCCGGCGTTCATAGACGGCCAGGTTTTGCGCCTCAGCGTGATCATCGGCCTCAAACCGCTGCTGCCAGTCATGGATCGCCCTTGCTCTTCGCAACGGTAGACTCAGGAACCACAGCGCTATAAGCAACAGTGTGCCGATACTTAACCAGAGCATAGTCATTCCGACCTCTCACGATGACGATGAATCAAAGAGGACAGGCGGGTACGCTCCTCCTCGGAGAGCGGCCGCACTCGCCGGTGCCTGCGTGCCCGGACAAAGGCAATCACAACCAGGGCTCCCCCTGCTACCAGCGCTGCCGGCAATGCCCAAAGCAGCCACGTGCGCCCGTCAAGGCGCGGATTGTAAAGAACGAACTCGCCAAAACGATTAGCCATGAAATCAAGAATTTCCTTATCCGCACGCCCCTCATGAAGCATCAGCGCTACCCGCTCCCGCATGTCCGCCGCCACCGGCGAATCGGAGCTGTCGATGGCTTGAGCATCACATTTAGGGCACCGCAATGACGCCGTAAGGTCGCGATAACGCTCCGCCATCACCGGATCCTCGAAATGACGCGCATCAATTGCCGTATCCGCCATCGACTGGAACGAGGCCATCAAAAGCACGATGACCACACAGCAACGGATCTTCAGGGTTAGCGCCATTTCTCTACCTCCATCATGACTTCATCCACCTGGGCGGGCGTTATGTACCCAACGTGCTTGTATCGAACGATACCGTCTGCGTCGACCAGGAAGGTTTCGGGCACGCCATACACGCCAATTTCAAAACCCAAGTCACCGGCAGGATCGAAGATGTTGACCTCGAAAGGTTTTCCGAACTCTTCGAGAAACTGTCGCCCCAGGTCACGGGCGTCTTTATAGTTGATGCCCACCATCTGAATGCCGCGCTCGGAGAGCGCCAGTAGCTGGGGCATTTCCTCCTTGCAGGTCGGGCACCAGGATGCCCAGACATTGACCAGAGATATCTGCCCGCGAAGCAGGGATTCATCCACCTCGGTATCAGGGTCCTCCAGCGTCGGGAGCGTGAACGCGGGAAACGCCTGGCCTATCAGGGCTGACTCGCGAGCACTGGGATCCAGCGAAAGCCCCCGGTACAAAAAGAAGGCCAGGCCAAGGAACACCACAAACGGAAGCAGCAGCAACAGGCGACGCATCATGCGCGAACCTCGCGTGCCGGCCTCATCGATTCGCGGTCAGCTGCGGCTGCACGGCGGCGACGGTAGCGACGGTCTGCCACGGCCAGCACGCCCCCGGAGGCCATCAGCAGCGCACCCAGCCAAAGCCAGCGTACAAATGGCTTGACCTGTAGGCGCATTGCCCAGCTGCCGTCGTCCAGTTCCTCCCCCATGGCCACGTAAAGGTCCCGCAACAGGCCGGGGTCGAGTGCGACATCGGTCATCGGCTGCCCTCGGGCAATGTACAGGCGCTTCTCCGGGTACAGGGTGGTGACAATCCGGCCTTCACGGGCAACCTCGATGGTCGCCGTATCGGCGAGGAAGTTGGGCCCCCGACGCTCGCCCAGTTCGGTCAGCGTAAAATCGTACCCGCCCAGATTCACCTGCTCACCGATATCAAGCCGCACATTACGCTCCATGGCGTAGTTCGACACCATCACCACGCCCACGATGGTGACGGCCAGGCCCACGTGGCCGACCACCATGCCCCAGTATGAAGGGGTCAACTTACGCAATCCGGACAGCGCAGAGGACGCATTGCGGACTTTATCAAACAGGTCGCGCACCAACGCCAGTACTACCCACAGGGCCGCCACCATCCCCAGCGCCACGGCGACATTCCACTGGCCGTTGTAAAGAAACGGTATCGATATCGCAATCGCCAGTGCGGCCAAGCCCGCCCCCAGTAGTCGCCGGAACAGCTCCCGACCGGGCATCTGCTTCCAGCGTGAGACCGGCCCCAGCCCCATAAAGGCACACAGCATGACGGTCAGTGGCACGAACAGGCTATTAAAGTAAGGCGCGCCGATACTGACCTTGCCCAGCCCGAGTGCATCCAGGATCAAGGGGTACAGGGTGCCCATCAGGACCGTGATCGTCATGATGACCAGCAAAATATTGTTGATCAGCAACAGAGCATCCCGGGAAAGCCAGCTAAAGCCCGCATTGGCGCTCATTCGCGGCGCCCGTAGCGCAAAGATCAAAAGCGAGACGCCGACCGTTATTCCCAGCAACGCCAGAATGAAGAGCCCCCGAGATGGATCATTGGCAAAGGCATGAACCGAGGTCAGTACCCCTGAGCGCACCAGGAAGGTGCCCAGTAACGAGAGTGAGAACGTGAAAATCGCCAGCAGTGCCGTCCAGCTCTTGAACGTGCCGCGTTTTTCCGTGACCGCCAGTGAATGTATCAGCGCTGTCCCGCTCAGCCAGGGCAGGAGCGATGCATTTTCCACCGGATCCCAGAACCACCAGCCTCCCCAACCCAGTTCATAGTAGGCCCACCAGCTACCCAGAGCGATGCCGAGGGTCAGAAAGGCCCAGGCAATGTTGGTCCACGGCCGAACCCAGCGCGTCCAGGCCGCATCCAGACGCCCCTCAATAAGCGCAGCGATGGCAAAAGCAAAGACCACAGAAAAACCCACGTACCCCATGTAAAGCATCGGCGGATGGATGATCAGGCCAACATCCTGCAACAATGGATTCAGATCGGCACCGTCGGCTGGCATGCCCGGCAACAGGCGATCAAAGGGGCTGGACGTAACGACGATGAAAAGCAGAAACCCTGCGCTGACGACACCCAGAACTCCCAGAACCCGTGCCAGCATATCCCGTGGCAACTGGCGGGAAAACAGACTGACGGCAAAGCCCCAGCCACTGAGAATCAGACTCCATAACAGCACCGAGCCTTCATGAGAGCCCCAGACGGCGGTGAACTTGTAGTACCAGGGCAGCATCGAGTTCGAATTACGGGCCACATAGTCCACGCTGAAATCATCCAGAAGAAAACTGGCAGTCAGGCTGGCATAAGAAACCAGTAGAAAGGCAAATTGCCCCCATGCCATGGGCTCAGCAAATGCCATCCACAACGGGCGCCGGGTGGCGGCTCCCAGCAAGGGCACGGTCGCCTGAAGCAGCGACAGGCAAAGTGCAATCAATAACGCGAAGAGACCAACTTCGGGAACTGTCAGCGTAAGCATTTCGAGGCCGTGTTCGGTTAAGGGTTCGGCGATGACCGAACCTATCGGTAAGGGGTTCTCAGGTATTGCTTCGTCAGCCAGCCGCACGGCCGGCTGACGAATTCCCTATTACTTCCGACCAGGTTGGCGGGTAACGCGCAGGTACGGTGTCTGCTCATCCCATCCCTCGGGGAAGCGCTCTTTGGCATCTTCGTTGGAGAGCGACGGAACGATGATCACATCCTCGCCATTCTTCCAGTCCACCGGCGTGGCCACTTTGTGGTTGTCGGTCAGCTGGAGCGAATCAATGACGCGCAGGATCTCGTCCAGATTGCGCCCGGTGCTGGGCGGATACGTCAGCATCAGACGGATTTTCTTCGCGGAATCAATAATGAATACCGTTCGAACAGTCACCTTGGGGTCGGCTTTTGGATGGATCATTCCGTAAAGGTCTGCAACCACCTGATCCTTGTCTGCCAGCAGAGGAAAGTTGAGCCCCGTGCCCTGGGTTTTCTCAATGTCCCTGGCCCAGTCGTTATGGGAGTCGAGCGGGTCGACGGACACCCCGATCAGCTTCACGCCACGACTGGCGAACTCATCTTTACGCTTCGCGAAGGCACCGAGCTCAGTGGTACAGACCGGTGTGTAGTCGGCGGGGTGTGAAAACAGCACGGCCCAGTCGTCTCCCAGCCACTCATGAAACTGAATGTTTCCTTCGGTGGATTCCACGGTGAAATCGGGAGCGGTTTCTCCAAGTTGTAATGTCATCGTTTCATTCTCCTTTGCTTTGGCTGTCGTTCTCGGTTTGTCTGTACAGACGATATCTTTAAAGTCAACTTTAAGGTCAAGGCGTTTGTCAGATGTTTTTTAGCCTGATCCATCGAGCTCGACGTTCGTGCCCGATTTTTCGGGTATAAAACTGACATAGAGGAAAAGCACGGTGCCCAGCACAATGGCGATATCGGCAAGGTTAAAGGCTGGCCAGTGCCAGGATTGCCAATAGACATCAAAGGAATCCACAACATAGCCACGAAATATCCGGTCAATCAGGTTGCCCACGGCACCGCCAAGAATAAGGCTGTACGCGATGGCTTCTCCCCTGCGGCGGCACTGAAGAATCAGCCTGATCAGTACAAATGAGACAACTACCGCGACTGTGATAAGAAAGTATCGCTGCCAACCTCCGCCATCGGCAAACAGGCTGAATGCGGCACCGGTGTTCCAGACATGCACCCAGTTAAAGAACGGGGTCACCGGAATCGACTCGCCATACGCCATTGACTGCTGGACCAACCATTTTACAATCTGATCAGACGCCGCAATCAGGCCCGAAATAGCCAGCAGGCCATACGGCAAGAGTTTTTTGGCAACGATGGACATTGTTTAACCCTTAAGCGCCAGGATGCGCCTGGCACCGTTGAGTACGATAATCCCCGCGATGCTGCCGATGATAAGGTCCGGGTAATTGGAGCCAGTCCATGCCACCAGGGCGCCAGCGGTAATGACCCCCAGATTGATGACCACATCGTTGGCTGAGAATATCCAGCTCGC
The DNA here is from genome assembly GCF_036224885.1 of Marinobacter sp. OP 3.4. Lineage (NCBI taxonomy): Bacteria > Pseudomonadati > Pseudomonadota > Gammaproteobacteria > Pseudomonadales > Marinobacteraceae > Marinobacter > Marinobacter sp. OP 3.4. Next base: position 26,175 of record NZ_JAVVLT010000111.1, on the reverse strand, counting down.
CTTCATGTGGGCACCGCCCTCCCGATGTTTGGATATCAGCAGCAGACAGGTGGTGTTAGCGATCAATGCGATGAACGCAATCCCCATCATTACCAGCGACTCAGGCTCACTGCCGAAGACAAAGCGCCTCACCACCTCAGCGAGCACGCCCACAGCCAGAATCAGTTGAAGTACGCCCGCAAGATGCGCCGCACGCACCTGCATTTTCACGCTGTGCCCAACCGCATACAGGGCGAGCCCATACACGGCCGCGTCGGCAAAATTGTCCAGGGATTCTGCAATCAAACCGGTGGAGTGCGCGATCAGGCCGGCCGTCATTTCCACCACAAACAGGACAGCATTGATACCGAGCAACCAACGCAGGGTGCCCGACTCCTGCTCGGCCGAGATAGCCGTACCCCCGAGCGCCTTGATTGATTCAGGGTCGGCAGCGGCCGTTTCCTGAAGCGAAGCTCCCAGCCCGAGGGTCGCCAGCTTCGCGGTGATAGGCTCAGCCTCGCCATCGTGCACAACCTTCAACCGCCGATCAGACAGGTCGAAGGACAGCCCGCGAATGTCTTCAAAACCATTCAGGGCCAGTCGAATCATCCGTTCCTCCGAAGGACAATCCATCTTCGGTACGGTATACACACTGATCCAGTTGCCGGACGCTTCAGAGGCCTCCGACCCGGCGTTACCCTCGGCGGACGATGCGTCGCAGCCACAGGCGTCTTCACAGGATTTACTCATGATACGGCTCCACTTGAGTATTGTCGGATTATGATTTAAAACCATATAGCCACTATAAGGTCAATAGAGCAGATACCATTTGTTGAGGAGACACCCGATGCGCATTGGTCAGTTGGCGCGGTCCGTAGGGGTTGACACCCAGACCATCCGTTTCTATGAGCGAGAGGGCTTGTTACCACCGCCGGATCGTCAGGACAACGGCTACCGTATTTACACCGAACGGCATGTTGAGCGACTGGCCTTCATCCGGCGCTGCAGAATACTCGAGCTGTCACTCGCTGAAATTCACGAGTTACAGCGTTATCAGGGCGCGCCCCATCAGCCTTGCAGGGCCATCAACACCTTGCTTGATGATCACATCGCTCAAGTACGGTCTCAGATAACCGATCTGCAGGTACTGGAGAAACAACTTGTGTCGCTGCGAGCGAGTTGTAACGATGATCGGGAAATTGAGGCCTGCGGGGTTCTCGAAGGGCTCAGCGAAGGAAGCATGCAGTAGTAGCTTGAAGCATTACGCACCTGCCTTTTCAATTGCGTAAATCCAGTCAGTCCGGAACCCCTTCAATGGTGCGGGTCATCAAATCCACCATGGCCGGGCTGTCCCATTCCGCGGCACCGACCAGACGGCCAATTTCGCGACCGTCGTGATCAATCAGCAGCGTTGTAGGAACACCTGCTATGCCCAGTGTTGAGGTCGCCATTGTCGACGGATCAATAAACTGGCGAAGATGTTGGATGCCGCTTTTCCGGTAGAATTTCTCAACAACGCTGATGCCTGCGTGGTCAACGGACAGCGCGACCACTTCAAATTGCTCGCCGCCCAGTTGAGCCTGAAGTGAGTCCAGCGTCGGCATTTCCTCACGGCAAGGCAGGCACCAGGTCGCCCAGATATTGAGCAAAATCACCTTGCCCTGAAAGTCAGCCAGTGTCAGCGGTCTGCCGTTTTCGTCTTCAAAAGCCAGCTCGGGCAGAGTGCGAGGGGACTCCCAGATCAGGAACCCCTGGGGCCCCACGGACTTCGGAACCTTCCCTGCAGCCATAACTGGAGCGGCTATGGAAATAGCAAGCGCGAAAATAACTGCCGCGATTCCACGGGCGGCGGATATGCGCTGGTGACTCATTAGACATTTCTCCTGATTACAGTGGTCGGTTTGCTGCCGGCATGGTGCCCCACGCGTTACTCGCTCTGTAGCAACGCTTCAATGCGCCCGTGCAGCCGGCCCCAGAACCCATCACCGGCTGCCGCGTTGGGGCCTTTGGCAATGGCCGTCAGGTAGGTCACCAGATGCTCAGGCTTGAATTTTAATCCATGGAACCGGGCCCGCATCTGACCTTCCGGGTCAATCACGTGGGTTACCACGCCATGGACCTGTACCCCCTCACCCGTATCCCTGAACTGAACGCCGTAGGCCTTGGCGAGCTCTGACGTCAACCCGGGCGGCTCGCCTTCGCCCCGGTACAGAAAGTGCCAATTATCGAAGTTCAGGTCGAAATTGTCGCCATACGCGCGCATGTTGTCCCGGGTACCGGCAATATCCTCGCGATCAGTGGCAATGGTGATGAACACCACCTCTTCACTCAGCCCTTCTTCTTCAACCCCGGTTTGCAACTGCCGTATCAGGTTCATATGAAAAGGGCAGGCCTCGGTACAGCGCGTATAGAGAAAATTGAGCACAACGGTTTTGCCGTTTAAGTCGGCAAGGGAAAGGGTATTGCCATCAACGCCTGTAAGATCAAATTCAGGGGCCGGCTGATCCACAAACTGGGCATACCGCTCTTTCTCGTTCAACGAGGCCTCTACATCCTCCATGGAATGGGCCATGGCATTGGTGCTGCCCAGGGCAACCACGGCAATCAGGAATACTCTGAATAAGCTGTTCACTGTCATTCTCCATTTGAGTTCTTTTCGAAAGAAGTCATGGATTATTGTGGCTTGGTATCGTCCAGATTCAGCGCAACGGGCAGATCAGCCGGTGCCAGGCAAACGCCCTCGTCACTGCAAGCCTGCACCCGTACTGTCATGTCAAGCTTGCCTGCCTCTTTCAGCGCGGTGGTCTGTTTTTCATCTGGCAGCAGCCGGATACTCGCACCGTCGTCGTACACCTCCAGGGCGGTGTCACCCAGCACAATGTCACTGACCCGACCGCGAGGGTACTCCGTCGGAATATCGAGCGACTGGCCGCCAGCCGAAGACTTGGCGACGGTGGGGATCAGAAACTCCATGGAGGCTGGATTCGCATTCACGTGCCAGCCAGGTTCAATGTCCAGTGTCAGAACGATTTCACCGGTCTCCCCTATCAGGGCTTTGCCGCCTTCCGCAAGATTGAGGCGGACCTTATCGGAAGAATCTGCCAACCCCGTGCGGGCAACTGGTGCCTGAGGGTCAGAACTGGCTTGTTCAGTCTGGGCTGAGCCAGGAGCCTTTCCGGAATTGGTGCCGATCAACATGAACGCCGCGATCACGATCAGAAAAACCGCTACGCCGGTCAGCAATACTTTGGGTCGGGTTGTCATGGTTCATCTCCAGTATCTAGGGTTGTGAATTCTCGGTGCGGTTGATCGCCTCGACCAGGCTATCGGTGTCAAAGAGTCCCGTGAAACGGGCGACAACGGCGCCGTCAGCGGCAAAAACCGCTGCAAAGGGCAAGGCCTGCCCACCCGTCGCGGTTAACAATGCGTCTTTTTCGGGATCGCTTGCTGTCACATCCACCTGAATCGGCACCATGCCGGCCCGCTCCACGGCTTCGGCCACAGCGGGCTCTTTATACACGGTGCGCTCCAGAACTTTGCAGTTGATGCACCAGTCCGCAGTGAACTCCAGCAAATACGGTGTGCCACGGGCTTTTGTGTCCGCCAGGAGTTCTGCTGAGTAGGGTTGCCAGACAAGTTCGTCCTCGCTACTGCCAAGCGGGGATGCGAATACCACCGTCACCGCAAGGGCAAGACCTGCCGCCGTTGCAGTGATCACGCGCACGGCACCATTACCCCGGACGAAGCGGCGAAGCCCCCATACCAGCACCAGCGCCAGCCAGGCCCACCACAGCCAGGGGTATACCGCTTTCGGCACCAGGCTCGCGCTGAAAAACACGGCGGCGGCCAGCAATATCAGCGCGAGCACTTCACGAATGGCTACGGTCCAGGGGCCCGCCTTGGGCAAACGGCTCAGCCACTCGGGCCTGAGCATCAGTACCGCGTAGGGCAACGACAGCCCCAGCCCGATACTGCCGAATATCCCCATGATGACCGGCGCCGGCTGGGTAACGGCAAAGGCCAGTACGCCACCCAGGAAAGGGCCTGCGCAGGGCGCGGCCAGGATCGCACTCAACAGCCCGGATACATAGGCTTCAAAGTAACGCCGGCCATGCGCCGAGGCGGCGAATGTCGGGACGGGGATGGGCAGATCGAGCCAGGTAATCACCGCAAACCCGACCATTAACGCAACCAGGACGGCCACGAATAGCGTTGACTGGAACAACGTGCCCCAGTTCCACTGCAGCAGTGCGGTCAGGCCGCCCAGCGTCAGGAAAAAGGTGAGTGTTCCGGCCGTGAATGCCAACGCGGCCAGCACCCGGTGGGACCGCTGGCCGCCAGCCTCACGCAGGATGGTTCGGACTTTGATGGGAATTGCTGGCAGAACACAGGGCGTCAGGTTGAGCAGTAACCCTGCAACAACCGCCATCAGGATCTGGCCGGCAATGAGTAATGATGGCAGCTGATCCATTACTCAGCTATCCCCAGCGCCCTTCCCAGCGCTTCCTGCCCAGGCACGCCGGTCTGGCCTTGCCATTGGCCACTCGTGTCTTTGAACAGCAGCCCTGGCGTTCCACTGAAACCCAGTTCGGCCATCCACTTACTGTGCTGCTCAAGCGCCGCCTTGAGGTTCGCCGGTACGGGCGTGAGCTCGGAAATGCCCTCCCCGCTACCATTGTTACCAAAGTTCTCCTCGAACGCCTGGAGCGCTCCTGCCCGATCATCCGCGTTCATGATTGCAGCGGAGAAACCCAGGCTTGAGGGCTTTAGAAAACCAACCATGACCCAGTGCAGCCTGACTTTACCGTCTGATACCCAGCTTCGGGTCCGCTTCCAGAATTTGTGACAGAAAATGCAATTGGGGTCCGCAAATACATAGACCTCGGGAACATCCTCTCCACCCTCACTCACCAAATGGGGGTCCTGAGAAAGTTGCTCGGCAATGGAAGCATACGATGGCTTCGGTACATAGCGTTCCGTATATTGACGGGTCAGATCGTTGCCGTCGCTTTCCAGAAGCGCGCCGGAGAATGTGTAGTCACCCAAGCCATAGACTATTCCGGTTTTTCCATCTTCGGTCTTCACCACATAACCGGTCACGCCCTCGGCTGGTGTGGAGAAGCGTTCGGCCACCGTAAAACCGATTCTTTCCTGCAACGCCTTGACTCCAGGATCCATCGTTGGCGACGCATACGCCAAAGCGGCAAACAGACTCAAAAAAAGTGTAATCGAAAGTCGACGGCAGAACACGAACGTATCCCGTGCTCGAAATTCCAGACAGAACTTCATAACGGTTATCCTCTTATTTTCAGGTGGTCTTCAGGCAGAAGTAATACGATGAGGGCTGGCCATGTCGACGCTCGCTGTTCAGATTCGAGCGATCATCAGGCAAAGCGACACCCCGGATAATCAGAGATTCAGGACACTACTCAAGATTTGGGAGGGAAGGGGTCAGGGCCTGAAAGTAAACGGCCAAAGTGCGGAACATGGTCATTGGGACCGAGGGGGGAAGAGAAAAAGGGGCCATCTGCAATGGTAGGTTCTCCAACTTGAGAACAAACGCACGTACTACTACAGCTACCCATGGCCTGGAGGCTGGAGCAATCTGGCATAGCTGGGGCAGCCGGCAGCCGAACACAAGTCTCAGCCAAGGGCTCCCCTCCAGATGAGATCATAGCGATTCCCTGTGAAACAGGAAGCAAAACCAAAAGCAGTATTGCTACCAGGCCCAAAAGCCGTTTTATCATCGCTCCGATATCCCGATTACAGAACAGCTCAAGCGTCTTTCACGTATGGTAAACAAAGATCGACCATACCCCACATGAATGGGCGCGCCAGACCGACAGAAACGACGCGCCTTCAGCCCCCTTCCATTCGGTTGAGCAACTGAGACCGGAGCTCCAAGCATAAGTTCCTCCGGCTTTTATTAATGCTGGAGCGCGTTCCTGCGCCCCCTGCGATAAGCCAAAAGCAGCTTCGCAACAAACGGCAACAGGGTAATGCCACTGACCAGAACCAGAAGTATCGTCACTACCCCGGACTCAGAGGCCATGACCAAGCCACCAAACGCTGTGATCAAATACGCTGTCGGGATAACACCGGCCAACGTTGCAACCACGAAGCGCCAGAACGCGAGTGGTGTCAGGCCCGCTGCATAGCTGACCGCATCAAAGGAGATAAAGGGCACCAACCTTGATGTAAAAATGACAAGCATCAATGCGCCCTGAGAGCGTTCCTTGCCCAGCCACTTCAATACCGGACGTAGCCGTCTCCAGCGGTGGATAACGTCGAAACCCAGGGATCGAGCAATGGCGAAAGCGATCAGTGCGCCGGCCTCAGCGCCGATCACCACGATTAATGTTCCCCATAGAGGCCCATAGACGGCACCGGCAACCATGGCGATCGGGGCGCTGGGGATCGGGCTCAGGACAATGGCCGTGATCATCAGGCCAATGATCCCCACCGGCCCCCAATACCCCAGTTGGTCAATCCATTCCGACAAGGCCGCCTTATCAGTCACCGTGGCTAATGCTCCAGTCTCAAGCATGACCCAGTAGAACACTGCCAGTGCAACCAGCAGTAGCAGAACCCCGACTACTTTTGCTTTTGCGTTCAGTCTAACTCCGATGCTTGCCGTGGGTGCCCGATGGATTTCATGCTCCAGAGTGGTAGTCATAGTCTCCTCTGGCGTTCTTACTCGCGCGTCCAGAATCGTCCCTGTTTTTCGAAAATAGGTACTTGCCGAGGGCAACGACACCAAGTACCAAGGCGACAATGAGCAAAAGGGATATCAACCCCATTCCCGCCATTCCAAACATGCATGCCTCATTTGTCATCATGTCAATCTCCTGATTCTGTGTGCCAGGCCTCTTACGAGACGCTGGCCTGTGCGGCTCCGCTTTCGCTGATGTTGCTCGCTGCGGAGCCTCCGCTATTGGATTTGAACCGGCCCAGCCGGAGGGAATTGGTCACCACAAATACACTGGAAAGGCTCATTGCGCCGGCGGCCAGCATGGGGTTGAGCAGGTAGCCGGTAAACGGGAATAGCACACCTGCGGCCACGGGGATCAGTGCCAGGTTGTATCCGTAGGCCCAGACAAAATTGCCGAGGATCGTTTTGCGGGTGCGCCGGGAGAGCGCTGCAGCATCCACGATGCCCCGGAGGTCGCCGCGCATCAGAACCACGTCCCCGGCCTCGATGGCAATGTCGGTGCCGGTGCCGATGGCGATACCCACATCGGCTTGCGCCAGGGCCGGTGCGTCATTGATACCGTCACCCACAAAAGCAACCCGGGCACCTTCTTCCTGCAAGCGCTTCACTTCGGCCGCTTTCTGGTCCGGCAATACCTCCGCAAGCACCCGTTCAATACCGGCCTGCCGCGCAATCGCCTCGGCGGTGGCGCGGTTGTCACCGGTGAGCATGGCCACGCTGAGCCCTGATGACTTGAGCGCAGCAATCGCCTCCACCGAACCGTCCTTGAGCGGATCGGCGACGGCAATCAGCGCGGCTAGGCGTCCGTCGACGGCAACATACAACGGGGATTTGGCTTTTTCAGCAAGTGACACCGCATCGTCGGCGACGCTGGCCAGGTCGATACCGAGGCGGCGCATATAACGGTCCGCGCCCACATTGATCCGGCGTCCTGCCACCTGTGCCTGGATGCCATAGCCCGGCTCCGCCTGGAATTCACTGATCGCGGGTAACGTGAGGCCCCGGTCCCTTGCGCCCTTGACGATGGCTTCCCCGATGGGATGTTCACTTTCGGTCTCCACAGCCGCGACCCAGGCCAGGACCTCATCCTCGCGGCCTTCCACCAGGATGAGATCTGTCAGCTCAGGCTGGCCCCGAGTCAGGGTGCCGGTTTTATCGAGGACGATGGTGTCCATCCGAGACAGTGTCTCCAGGGCCGCCCCTTTGCGGAACAGCACGCCCATTTCCGCGCCCTTACCGGTTCCGACCATAATGGCTGTTGGCGTCGCCAGGCCCATCGCGCAGGGACAGGCAATCAGCAGCACGCTGACCGTCGTGACGAAGGCAAAGGACAGGGCCGGCTCGGGCCCGAAGCTGAACCAGGTGATGAACGTCAGAATCGCCAGTACGATCACCACGGGAACGAAAATTCCCGCTATCTTGTCGGCCAGTGCCTGGATCGGGGGTTTATCAGCCTGAGCCGATTCCACCATTCTGATGATCTGTGCCAGAACGGTGTCCGCACCCACCCGGGTAGCCCGGAACGTCAGGGAACCGTTCTTATTAATGGTTCCACCCACCAGCTCGGCGTCTTTTTGCTTGGCCACGGGAACGGGCTCGCCGCTGATCATGGACTCGTCCACGTAGGATTGGCCTTCTTCCACCACGCCATCAACAGGAACCCGCTCTCCCGGGCGCACCTGGATACGGTCGTCAGGCACCACGGCTTCGATGGGCACTTCGACGGCTTCCCCGTCCCGAATGACTCGGGCGGTCTTGGCCTGCAATTGCAGAAGCTTTTTGATTGCCTCCGACGTCCGGCCTTTGGCGATGTGCTCAAAGTAGCGGCCCAGCAAGATGAGCGTCACGATTACTGCCGCTGCCTCGAAATAGCTTTCGGCGGTACCGGCGGGGAAAAATCCTGGAACCAACAGTGCTGCGACGGAGTAGAAATAGGCAGCGCTGGTGCCGATCATAACCAGGCTGTTCATGCCAGGATTGGCATGGCGCAATTCAGTGTACCCGGACCGGAAGAACCTCAATCCGGCATAAAACAACACCGGCGTGGTCAGGAGCCACTCAATAGCCATCCACCCCCGATGGGGTAAGACACTGACATACAAAGCCTCAAGAGCAGGGACCATCTTACCCATGGCAATCAGAACTACCGGGATAGTCAGCGCTGCAGCGAAAATCACTTTCCGGCGGAGGTCGATGCCCTCCCTGTCCTGCTCTTCCGTTTCGCTACTGGCGTCCGGCTCCTGAGGTTCATACCCCGCATCGCGGATAGCCCGATGAATTCGCGGCACTGACAAGGTGTCAGGCAGGAACTCCACAAACGCTTTCTGGGTGGTCAGATTGACGCTGGCCTTAACCATACCGGGTTGCTTATTCAATGCCCGCTCAATCCGGGATACGCAGGAGCCGCAGGTCATGCCGATGACCGGAATGTCGGCGGACTGTACCCGTGGCTGGTAACCCGCCTCCTTAATCGAGTCGATTAGCATGGCCGGCGTGGCGGGCTGATCAAATTCCACGGTGGCTTTTCCGGTCGCCAGATTCACCTGGGCTTCCGCAACGCCGCGCTGACCCATGAGCGCCTTTTCAATCCGCCCGACGCACGAAGCGCAAGACATTCCATCAACACGAGTCTCTATTCGTTGCATACCCGTTTGGCTCCTCAGCACGGCTAACTCTGTGCTTTTAAATCAGTTCATCCGCAGGCGACTGGCAGCGTCACCCTTGCTGGGCTATGGCTTCGACAATCGGGCAGCCGTCCATTGGTCCTTCACCGGAACATTCCTCCAGGGTTTCAGACAGGACGGCCTCGATGCGGGACAGGCTCTGAATCTGATGCCGGATTTTTTCCAGTTGCTTCCTTGCAATTCGCTTGGCCTCAGCACGATCGCCATTGGCGTCCTGAAGCATCAGGAGTTCACGAATCTCATCAAGGGTGAAACCCCATTGCTTGGCGTGAATGATGAACTGCAGCCTGGCGATCGCATCCTCGGGGTAACGACGATAATTCGATTGGGTTCGGGCCGGCTCGGGCATGAGATTTTCCCGCTCGTAAAAGCGAATCGCATGGCTGGCCACGCCGCTTTTTTCAGAGAGTTCGCCGATATTGAACGTTTTCATTCTTGCACCTCAAAACAAGTGATCAATGACTGATGCTAACCATAACCTTAAAGTGAACTTTAAGGTCAACGTATTTTTTCATGCATTGTCAGATCGGTGGCGGTGCACCAAACTGATCCAAAGTCCCCCGTTTTAAATCAAGTGGGGCAAAAATACGGAGACACACTGTAATGACGGTATTTGAGAGGCTATTTACGCTGGTTGTTGGACTTTTCCTGTCCCTTTTTGCATTCGCTGATGAGCCCGGGCGCATGGGAGAAGGCATGATGGGGGGCAACATGATGCAGGGCATGGGAGGTATGGGGCTATTCATGATGATTATCATGATTCTTTTGGTTGTGCTCCTGATACTCGCGATTCTGGCACTGATTAAATATCTGAGGAATAAGTGATGAACCGGAGTAAAAGTGTCCATCGGCGAACAGTCCTTCAGGCTGTGGCGGGCACCGGCGTCCTTCTCACGCTGTCGCCGGGACTTCTGCTTACCGGGTGTGATGGAGGGGTAAAAGCGGTTGAATCGGAAACGCTCGGCCTTGATTCAGACGAATACGATGTTGAACTGAATCTTCACGCCATGCCAGATTCGGTGCCCATACTTCCGGGCGCCCCCAGTGAAGTGTGGCGCTATAGGGCGGAATTGCTGAAAGGTCCAAAAAACACAGTCTCCGAAAATCCGGACAGTTACCTCGGCCCAACGATCCGGCTACGCCACGGCCAAACCGTCAAAATCCATATTCACAATGAGCTGCCAGAGGACACCACCGTCCACTGGCACGGGCTTCACGTGCCGTCCGACGTAGACGGACAGCCAAGACTACCGATCCGCCCAGGCGAGACAATGACTGTTGGCTTCGAGGTATTGGACCGGGCCGGACTGTTCTGGTACCACTCTCATGCCCACGGCAAGCAAGGTGGTCGCGTAGGATTCCAAAGTTACGCAGGGTTGGCCGGACTCCTGATCGTTGAAGACGAGGAAGAAGCGGACCTCAAATTGCCGTCGGGCGATAACGAGCTGTTACTGGTGCTTCAGGACCGCACCTTTGCTGGTAACAATGAACTGGTTTACATGGGCCGTGGCATGGGGTCCATGATGGACCGTATGCACGGTTTTCTGGGGGATAGAGTGCTGGCTAACGGGGCGCCTCCAACCACCCGCAAGGTTGCCACCCGCCCATACAGAATTCGAGTCCTCAATGGCTCTAACGCTCGCATCTACAAACTGGCCTGGAGCGACGGGCGACCTGTCACCGTTATCGGTGCAGATGGCGGCCTTCTTCAGGAACCGGAAGACAGGCCTTACGCCGTGCTGGCTCCGGCTCAGCGGCTTGATATCTGGGTCGACCTTTCCGAGTCCCAGCCAGGTGATACGCTGGAGCTTATCAGTGACCGTTTCCAGGCAGGCATGATGGGCGGAATGGGAATGATGGGCAGCAACGCCCTGCCCCTCGGCAGCCGATTTCCCCTGGCCAGGCTGGAGGTGTCCAAGTCAGTAGAGGCCAGCGAACCTTTACCGGCACAGCTAGGTGTGCAGCGGCAAAAAATACCGGTAAACAGCAATACGCGAATCCGGTCGTTCGAGTTAAGCCCGGTTATGATGCGGGGATTTGCCATGAATGGCCGGCGGTTTGACGGAACGAATGTTGCGGATGATGAAAAAGTCCGCCTTGGTGACACGGAAATCTGGGAATTCCACAACAACACACCGATGCCTCACCCGATGCATATTCATGGCTTGCAGTTCAACGTTGTAGGGCGACGAGGCGGCAGCTCGGATAGTTTACAGCAGGGCCTGGTAGACAGTGGCTGGCACGACACGGTTCTGGTTATGCCTCGTGAAACGGTTCAGCTGGCGATGAAATTCGAGCGCTTTGACGGCCTTTACATCTACCACTGTCATAACATGGAACATGAAGACGCAGGAATGATGCGCTATTTTCAGGTGCGAGGCTGAACGCGACGACATCCCTCTTAGCGCACATTCACTGTCAGAATGCTCTCGTCGAGTGTGAAGCATCCGAGACCTTGGGCTGAGGAGCCATCGACTGGACATCACCAGCCTCGCTCGTCTGATCAACTGCGGCCACTGAGCCTTTCTTGTCCTTACATTTCATCATGCAGAATCCAAGACCACACATGATCAGACAGGGTAGAAGGCTGATCAGTATTGGAGCAATCCCGAATAACACCAGTTGCTCCCATCCGAAAGTGAGTCCGGCGATGACCCCGATGGCTCCAAACAACCACCAACGCCACGGCCCTGTCAGCAAGCCCACCATTCCTCCTCGGCCTTGATCGGAATTCATCTTTCCCTTGTCTCCGTTACTCGTCTTCTTGTCACAACAATTCATCTTGCCTCTCACTCTTACTGGGGTTAGCCCGACCATCGCTGACGCGTTAGATAGCTCTGCTATTGAGCATTTCGAACGAACATAACGTTGAAGCAAGGTTTAAGGTCAAGGGTTTTATCAGAGTGGCCAGAGGGAGTTCATCCTGGGCCTTCGGGAATTGACGGGTTGTGTTACTGAAATAAAAAAATGCTAGGATTATTGGAACAGATAGAGGGGTTGTCTGTCACACCCCGTATCCCCACAGCTTGGTGCTTGAAATCAGGATGTCCGCAAAGAACCGCCCAATCATCTCCGTTTTGCTATCACTACTTCTGGTGATCAGCGGGCCGGTGTTGGCTATGTCAAAAGTGGCGGACAGCCAGGCGAAAGCTTCAATGCTGGATTGCGGGTCCATGTCCATGATGATGGCCCAGTCTGATAGCGCCAACGCCTCAACAGAGACTGGAACTGATTGTGTCTCAGCCCCTGACATGGCCTGCCCGAGTACCAGTGGGCTGATCAAATGCAGTGTTAGCGTGAGTTTTGCCCTCTTACCGGGGAACTCCATCGATTTTACCGATACCGGCTCCCACCCGGTATTGACCGCGCGAGCAACCCTTTACCAGGATCCGTTCCTGGCCTCTATCACACCCCCTCCAGAACAGCACTCCTGAGTTTTAACCCGGGTTTTGCCCATCGCGGCACGCCCATTAACGTTAATTCTTGAATCGAAGTCCCGTGCCTTGAATCCAATAATCACGGGCTTTTAACCGGAGTGAATCCTATGCGTAATTCAACCATCAAAGTCACGGTTCTAGCGGCAGTCCTGGCAGGCAGCGCTGCTACCCTGTCAGCTTTTGCCCATGAAAGCGAAGACCAGGGAATGATGTCCTCAGAAGGCATGCACGGAATGGGCGGCATGATGCAGATGATGAACATGATGTCCGAAATGGATCCCGAAGACCGGAAGGCCATGACCGAAGCCTGCATGAGCATGATGCAGAGCCATGGTGATCAGCCGATGGACGGCGACAAGGAAGACGCCAACTGACATTTTCGGCAAACAGTCTGAACTGACATCAAATGCCCGGGGAAAACCAAAGTGCCCCGGGCACTTCATTGCAATCTACTACCCTTTGCCTATTGATACTGAGGACTACCATGAACATGAAAAAACTTGCCCTGTCGGTCGGCCTGTCCGGCATCGTTCTTGCTGCTGGCGCAACCACGCTGGCGATCCAAGCCAATGAGTCGTCGCAGCCAGCGACTGCCCAAACCTCCAACAGCAGTGCCGGAACGGCCATCACGGTCTACAAGAGCCCCAATTGTGGCTGTTGCCAGTCCTGGGCTGAACACCTCGAAGCCAATGGCTTTGAGACCACGATTGTAGAAACCGACGACCTTAATGCCATCAAGCAGCAGCACGATGTGCCGCGCGACATGGCGTCCTGCCACACCGCGTTAATTGGTGACTTGGTGATTGAGGGACATGTGCCGGCCAATGACATCGTCGCCTACCTTGAGGACCCGCAGTTCAACACGATTGGTCTATCAGTGCCTGGCATGCCCCATGGTACCCCCGGCATGGAAACAGGCCGAAAGGACGACTACCAAGTCATCGCCTTCAACGCCAATGGCCAGCAACGGGTTTTCCGTGAGCACAAGGATTACTGAGGTCCGTCCTATGAAAGCCATTTTTTACCATCTGAGTTCTGGCGCCTCCGGCCTTTTCCTGTTGGCGTTGGCGGTCTTCATGCCCGCCCTGGTTCAAGCCCAGCCTGCGAGTGATGGCCAATCAGTGAAGGCGTTGACCACCAACGCCTCGGGAGCTCTGGTGGTGCTTCGCGGCAGTGGTCTGTTTGCCCTTGAAGGGCAGACTGCCGTCGAGATGCCGCTACCACCGTCTGATTCTGGCAGTCAGCCTAACACTCTGGCCAAGGGTGCAGACTCAAGCCTGTACCTGGCAGGGCCTGGCCTTGGCATCTGGCGCTACGACAATGCCAACGAGAGCTGGCAGCCCCTGAACGACACCCTGCCCGATCTCGGGATCACAGCGATCGCGGCACACGCCACACAACCGGATACGCTCTACGCCTATCTCGGTGACGATGGCATGTTCCGTTCCAGGGACGGCGGTGAGGGCTGGGTAAAAGTTGACAGTGGCCCCCGAGAGCCGGTGCAGGCGTTCCTGCACTCGGATATGCCGGGCAGCATGGAGAGTGGCTGGCTTTTCGCTGGTACCACCCGCGGTGTTTCACGTTCCATGGACTGTTTCTGCTTCTGGGGCGATGCCGGCGAGTTGCGGGGCACTGTTGCCGCCATTGATTACGATCCGTCGGCCCCGGAAAACGTCTATGCCGTGACCGAGGGTCGACTTCACCATAGTTCCGACGGCGGCGAAACCTGGGCCAACCTTGAATCAACCCAGGCGGTGACCGCGCTGACATTCTCACCTACGGAAGGTCTCGTGGTAGGTACCGAAAACGGTGATCTGCTGACGCGGGACGCCTCTGGCGAATGGGTGCCTCTTTATGAATAAATGGTCATTCCCGCTGGTCTTGCTCGTTGCCCCCGCCATTGTGATGGCGGGGGGCGCACCAACGAACAGTGACAGCGTGCCGGCCGAAGTGGCCGAGGGCCGTCAGATTTATGAGCAGTACTGCGCCGCCTGCCACGGACGGCAGGGCGAGGGCACTGCCGACTGGAACAAGCCGGATGAGAAAGGCGAAATGCCGCCACCACCTCACGATGAGACAGGCCACACCTGGCGTCACAGCGACTCCATGTTAGTTAGGATGATCGCAGAGGGGTGGCGGCACCCCTTCAACAAAACGGACCGGCTGACCATGCCGGCGTTCAAGGACATTCTCACCGACCAGGAAATTCGATCGGTGATCGAGTATCTGAAAACTCTATGGACGGAGGACCAGCGTCGCTACCAACAGGACGAGAGTCAGGACTCTAATCAGGCTGAAAGCCCTTCCTGATTCCTCAAGGATGACAGACAGCACTCACGTCAGATCTCGGGTAACTCAAGGATGTCATTGAAACAGCACTTCAAGAAGTGGTCAGTGTTATTCGGTATCGCCGGTTTCGGTGCGGTAGTTGCGGCAATTTTTGTGTTGCCGCAGTACTTGAAGCCAGATCTGGATACCGGCATCACTTATTATCCCACCGAAGGATGCGCGCCTTTTGACGCTCAGTGCATCGGGCAAAAGGGCAATCAAACCATCACCGTGGATCTGCGTGACGAGGTCATCGAATCGATGACAGAAATCCCCATTCGTGTGCGCCTCGACAACATGGCGGGCGACTCCCTGATCGTGGATTTTGAAGGGCTTGAGATGTACATGGGCGTGGTCCGCACCCAACTGGTTCCAAACGCCCAGGGTGTTTACCAGGGAACCATTACCCTGCCGGAGTGCGGTACTGGCAAGATGCTATGGCGGGCGCGTGCCATCATCGATAACGGCACGTCCAGGGAAGGCATCAAATTCGATTTTTGGGCAATTTGACGGAATCACCTAACTTGGGGGTCTAAATGCCTGATCTTGCAACTTGGGGAGTTGCCGCCGCGTTTGCCGGTAGTCTTGTGTCATTCTTTTCACCGTGTACTTTGCCGTTAGCCCCAGGTTACCTGTCTGTCGTGACCGGCGGAGCGATCAACGACAGTTAGAATCGCCTGAAAGCATTCTGGCTGAGCCTTTGCTTTGTGCTGGTTGTCATGGGGGTGATGGTGATCACCGGTCAGATGACGCGCTTTGCGTCCTGGATGTTGTCAGCATTCCCCGTGCTTGGACAGCTGGGGTAAGGTATATCTCAGCCTTGGTGTTCCCGGTCGGGAGAGTTCCGCGACCGGGCGATCACAACGGGCAACGGAGCAAGCGATGACCCAGCACATTACCGAGTCCACCGTCACCTGTCCCTTATGTGGCCATCAGCAAATTGAAGACATGCCCTCCGACGCGTGCCAGTATTTTTACGAGTGCAAGGGCTGTAAGACGCTGCTGAAGCCCAAACCAGGGGATTGTTGCATCTTCTGCTCGTATGGTTCCGTGCCCTGCCCACCCGTGCAGTCGGACGGGCAATGCTGTAGCTGATGGCGGAGCGTCTGCTGCGATGGCCTATCACAGCAGCGGCACGATGACCCCGCCAACCAGCCATACCAGCGCGATCACTACCAGAACCCGCAATACCTTATCCGTCAACGAGGGCCCGCCGTGATCATGATCATGGTGGTCGTGGTCATGTGAATGCTGCTTCTGCCCCTGACGCCAGAACCAGAGCAACACCACGGTTGTGGCCAGAAAGAGAATGTTAAGTATGGCCTGGTAGTTCCACTTGAAAAACTCCCGTTCACCCATCGAGGCCTGACCGCTGAAGTCCGGCAACAGGCCCAGTAAGGCCAGACTGTAGTGCATCACCAGTGACACACTCACGATGCCGACCAGCATTAGTGCGAGGATATACAGCGCCATCTTCCAGCCATAATAGGAGGCGTTAATTCTGAGCACCGGCAGCACCACCAGATCAGAAAAGATAAAGGCCATGACGCCAGCAAAACTCACACCCTGGGCAAAAAGAACTGCGGCCAGGGGGATGTTGCCCATGGAGCCGATAAAGGTGAAAAAGGCAGCGAGTGGCCCCACCAGGGTCTGGGACAGCACAGCAAGAAAGCCGGGGTTGGCAGCATTCTCGCCACCGGCGCCGATAAACAGGGCTTCAAAGAAACTCTGGGGCACCATGGCGGAAATGATGCCGGCCACCGTGAAGCCGATCAGCACGTCTTTCCAGACCATCTGCCACTCCATCACATAAGTCTGGGCAATCTGTTGCCACCCTTCCTTGCTGGTGATTTTTTCCTTCCAGCTTTTGGTGGCGCCGTCATCGTCTCCGTCGCCGTCATCCATTTTCCGGCGAGCCTGGGCTTCCAGTCGGCGTGGTCGGGTAATGCGAACCAGCAGCCAGGTCACAAGAATCAGCAGGATGCCACCCACGTACTCGCCAACCACAAACTGCCAGCCCAGAAACACGGCAATGACCATGCCCAGCTCTATAACCAGGTTTGTCGAGGCGAGCATGAAAGCCAGGGAAGGCGCCAGGCCGGCACCCTTGTTGAAGATTGCCCGGGTGGTGGCAAGGGCCGAGAAGCTGCAGGAACTGGAGATAAAACCAAAAAATGTACCCAGCGCGATACTGCGTGGCCCGTCCTTGCCCATGGCCTGCTGCATTTTTCGGCGGGTAACCAAAACCTGGATCAGGCTGCTGATGATGTAACCCAGAATGAATGCCCAGAGAGCCATCCAGAAAAACCCAAGGCTTGTGGTTGCTGCTTCGTTCCAGAGAGAATAAAAATTACTCAAACCGTTCCTCCTGTCTGGCCGGAATTTTGGCAGAATCGACCATTACCGTAGCGCACTCTCCGGTACTCTGCCCCTTGCAGAGCCTTTACAACTGGTGCCTTCAGGAACTCGGCACTGATGCGCCGTTGACAGGCTGATGTCTTGACCAGCCAATCAGAACAAGCCCGCCAACGATCATTGGTAGTGTGAGCAGCTGTCCCATGGTCATCCAGTCAAAGGCGACGAACCCAAGCTGTGGATCTGGCATCCGGACGAATTCAACCGTAAAACGAAAAGCCCCATAGAGTACCAGGAACAGTCCGGATGCGGCCCCTGTTTGCCGGGGCCGACGGGTGAACCACCACAGGGCGACAAGTAGAACAACGCCTTCCAGCGCCAACTGATACAAAGAAGACGGGTGCCGGGGTTCTGGCCCCATATGAGGAAAGGCCATGGCCCACGGCACCTCGCTGACTCTGCCCGGCAGTTCGTGGTTTATGAAATTACCCAGGCGCCCGGCACCCAGACCGATCGGAACCAGCGGCGCGATGAAGTCGGTAAGCCGAAGAAAACCCAGGCTGTACTTGCGCGCAAAGACAACAACGGCAACCAGCACCCCGGCAAAGCCACCATGAAAACTCATGCCGCCCTCCCAGATTCTGAACAGCCAGAGTGGGTTGGCCAACAACTTGTCGAAATCATAGAACAGCACGTAACCGAGCCGCCCGCCAAGTATTACGCCAACTGCACAGTAGAAAACCAGCGTTTCGATGGCGTCGTAACTCAACCCCAAGCGGTGAGCCCTTCGGCGCCCAAGCCACCAAGCTGCCAGAAAACCAACAAGATACATCAGGCCGTACCAATGAACTTGCAATGGCCCCAGAGAAATTGCCACGGGATTAATGTTTGGGTATGAAAGCATTCAACCTCTTCCTGGCGTGGTTACTAGTCCGCTACGCTAAGTATCGATGTGGGATTTTAGGTTTATCATCCCAAAATATATCGACTCTATACCTGCGAAAGGTTTTCAATTATTACATTAGCTTCGCGTGGATGCCTTTTTCCCGAGAAGTTGGCGTCAATCATCATAGCTCGACTGACGCCAAACATAATTTACTTAAAAATATTTATATTGGTTATCTTTCGTGATGGGAACGATTTTTCGCGTTTTTAGTAGGTACATGCATTTTGGCATGAAAATTCTCATGTCTGACATGGATCTCATCGTGCATTTCATGCATTTTTTTATGTTCCATTTTCAGCTCCGTTGTTCGACCTTCAGGGCTTTGTGCTTGAGCAGGGAAACTGCGAGCTTCATTGAACCTGTCGGCCAGCCCCCCCGCATTAGCGGTCATTGAGACTGTGAAAGCAAGGATTATGATTACAAATAATTTATTCATGTCGCGTCTCCATAAATTCGGATGGGTAATTCAGGCTGAATTCAGTTTCGAATGATTTAATGCATCTGTCAGTGGCTTTATTGATGTTCATCAAGCCCGGCCATTGTCTTCTTGAGTTAACTTTGCCACAGACACCTCTGTGGCTTTTTTTTAATTCGCACTCGATAAAATAAATTTTGCTAATAAATTATTTTTTATAATCCTCAAGAAGGTGTCATCCTATTTAACTATATTAGATCACGCAGAGCTGAAACTGACCTGAAATTCTCAGGAAACGAAACAAAGAGTTGATGATTGCTGTGGTTTTTACTTGAACCAGCTTTCAACAACCTGTCGTTTTCGAAATGACGACAATCGACTTGCGTTTCAGGCATTAAAGGTCGTCCATTCGACCTATCTGACGGGCCAGACGCATAGATTCGTTCTTCTCCATCTCCAGGAGTGCTGCCAGCAACTCCCTGGCCTCCGGGATTTCCGCTTTCTCCCACAGCGTTTTGTACAGATCCATCACTTGCCCATGAAAATCCATAACCTCACGGTAGATCCCCTGAAAATCCAGTTTGCCATAGGGCTGGTCACAGGTGCGGTGGGTTTCTATCGGGTTGTGTTTAAGGTAGTCGTAGACCCGGGTCTCAAGTGTATTGCGGGCACTTTGACGCTCAAACTCATCGATAATCCGGGCCAGCTCCGCTTCGTGGGTTGAGAGATACTCCAATAGCGCCTTTGCTCTCTCCTCTTCGTTAGCCGTCGCACAATGCCCAAGACAACTTGCCAGGTTCTGGTGCAGGTCCCGGGTCCAGTCAATCAATTCACCGAACGTTCTGATGTCCATACTGATACCCTCTTCTGGCTCAGTGATCTATTAAAGTCGCTGTTTCAGATCCCGAAGGTTCGGGATAAAGCGCGGTGTGTTAGCGGCATACTGTCGCCACGTGTCTCCGAAGACCTTTTCGACCTCCTGCTCCTCATGAACGGACAACCGGGAATACATCCAGAGAAGCACCGGGAACATCGCCAACGTGAGCAGTGTCAGCCATTGGAGAAGAAACCCAAACATGATCGACACAAAGCCAACGTACTGGGGATGACGAACCCAGGCGTATAACCCTGTCGTTGCCAGTTTGCCCTCTTTCTGGGCGGCATAGAGAGTTCGCCAGCCAGCCGCAATCAGATAGAATCCCCCGACAATGAAAGCCGTGCTCAGCAAATGAAACGGCCCGAAATGTGGAGAGCCCTGCCACCCGAACAGCATTTCCAGCAAATGCCCGCTGTTGTGGGAAAACCAGTCCACATCCGGATAGCGAGTCTGCAACCAGCCCGCCAGGAAATAGAGTGTCAACGGGAACCCGTACATTTCCGTGAACAGCGCGACGAGAAAAGCACTGAACGCCCCGAACGAGCGCCAGTCCCGCTTCGTTTGGGGTTTAAAAAAGCTGAATGCAAAAAAGATAAAGACAGCAGAGTTCAGAATAACGAGGCTCCAAAGCCCATAATCCGTCGCCTCGCTACTCACGGTCGTCGTCCTTTTGTTGGGCGTGTTGATGCGTGCCATGACCGCCATGCATAAAAATATGCATCAACGGGCAAATCAGGAGAATCAACCAGGGTAAGGCCCCGAGTATATGAACTTTATGCTCGCCCCAAAGGAGCACCAGGGCGATCACACCGAAGACAGATAAAGTGATCCAGTACCGACGATTAAATTCCATACCCATCGCTCCAATAATTGAAAGTCTTGGCTTTGGGGTCTGGCGACCTGCCAAAACACTTCTTCTTGGAGTTAATCACGGTGAGCTGAATTCAAGCTGAACGGTCTGGATACACCCTGTGTAACTTGATCGAGGTCAACTGATCACGATCTCAAACAACCGATGGCGCCGCCTCAGATACCTGCTATAACCTCGGACAGTGCCTCCCTGACCTTACCGGCAACCTGTTTCAGTTCGCTGTTTTCAATCGCCGTCATTGAAGCTACGGGATCTATCGCGCTGACTTCGATACCTTCAGACGTTTCCCGCAGAATGACATTGCACGGCAACATGGCCCCTACCCGGGGCTCTACACCAATGGCTTCCCACGCCATAGCAGGATTACACGCTCCAAGGATCCGGTACGCGGGCATTTCCTTGTCAAGCTTCTCCTTCATCGTGGCTTTGACATCAATTTCTGTCAGCACCCCGAAACCGTGATCTGTGAGGGACTGACGAGTTCGCTTGTCAACTTCCTCGAAATTGGCACCTTCTATAATGCGATCAATCGTGTACGGCATAGGTATCTCCAACAAATCCGACGTATATCACTTTGGTCCGAGCTTGATCACCCGCAGGCGCAGCGCATTCACTATCACGCTGACCGAAGACAGCGACATAGCCGCCGCTGCAAAAATCGGTGACAGCAGGATGCCGAAAAACGGATATAGAACGCCTGCCGCTATCGGAACACCCGCAGAGTTGTAGACGAACGCGAAGAACAAGTTCTGCCGAATATTGCGCATGGTGGCCAGGGACAGCCGGCGTGCCTCGACAATACCCATCAGGTCGCCCCGCAGCAGGGTAATGCCGGCGCTTTCAATGGCCACGTCGGTGCCTGTTCCCATGGCGACTCCGACATCTGCCGTGGCGAGGGCGGGTGCATCGTTAACCCCGTCCCCGGCCATCACCACAATGCGGCCTTCATCTTTAAGGCGCTGGACGATCTTGCCCTTGTCCTCCGGCAGTACTTCCGCTTCCACTTCATCAATACGCAATTTACGGGCAACTGCCTCGGCCGATGTTCGGTTGTCGCCGGTTAGCATGACGACTCGGATGCCATCTTTCTGCAGAGCAGAAATAGCCGCTTGGGTGGTTTCTTTCACCGGATCGGCGATGGCAAGCAAACCGGCCACTTTGCCGTCTACGGCCGCGAAAATAACAGTCGCCCCATCCTGGCGGAGCTGGTCGGCTTCGCTTTCAAAGTCCGCCGTATCGACGCTTTCCGCCTCCATCAACAGCCGGTTTCCGAGCAATACCCGCCGCCCACCGATCCTGCCGGTGACACCCTTGCCATTGGGCGAATCGAAGTCTTCCGCGTCCGGCAGATTCAAGCCCATAGTCTTGGCTTTATCGAGAATGGCGCGGGCCAGCGGATGCTCACTGCCCTTTTCCAGGCCGCCGGCGAATCGCATGAGCTCATCCTCGCTGCCCCCCGCAGCTGGCACCAGTTTGGTCACCTGAGGTTTGCCTTCAGTCAGTGTGCCCGTCTTATCCACCACCACGGTGTCCACTTTCTCCATGCGCTCAAGTGCTTCGGCATCGCGGATCAGCACACCGCTCTGAGCACCCCGCCCAACACCGACCATAATCGACATGGGCGTTGCCAGCCCCAAAGCACAGGGGCAGGCAATAATCAGCACGCTCACCGCAGCAATCAGACCGAATGCCATCGGGGGTGTCGGCCCAAGCAACGACCAGGCTATAAAGGCGATAATGGCGATCACGATCACCGCAGGCACAAAATAGCCCGCGACCTTGTCGGCCAGGCCCTGAATGGGCGCGCGGCTGCGCTGGGCGCTGGCCACCATCTGCACAATCTGGGACAGCATGGTGTCCCGGCCGACCTTGTCCGCCCGCATGATGAAACTGCCCTGCTGGTTAATGCTGCCGCCGATCACCTGGTCACCAGATTTCTTGCTGACTGCCAAAGGCTCGCCGGTCACCATGGACTCATCCACGTTGGAGCTGCCTTCGAGCACCTCGCCGTCCAGCGGCACCTTGTCGCCCGGACGAACCCGGAGGCGGTCGCCCACTTTGACCTGATCCAGCGACACATCCGACTCACCACCGTCATCGTCCAGTTTCCTCGCTGTTGCAGGCGCCAGATCCAGCAGGGCTTTGATGGCACCAGAGGTTTTCTCCCGGGCGCGCAATTCCAGCACCTGCCCCAGCAGCACCAGCACCACAATGACCGCTGCCGCCTCAAAGTACACTGCCACTGAGCCGTCGGCCTGCCGGAAAGCGCCCGGGAATACCTGGGGCGCAAGTGTGGCGACCAGGCTGTAGATCAGGGCCACGCCAGTACCAATGGCTATCAGCGTGAACATGTTCAGGTTACGGCTAACCACGGATTTCCAACCCCGGACGAAGAAGGGCCAGCCGCACCAGAGCACCACGGGTGTTGCCAGCACCAACTGAATCCAGTTGGACATCTGCGGAGCGATCATATGGTCAAGCCCGGTCAGGTGCCCGCCCATTTCCAGGACCAGTACCGGCAAGGTAAGCACCAGCCCGATCCAAAACCGGCGGGTCATGTCCGTAAGTTCTGCAGAGGGGCCATCATCCAGGCTCACCTGCTCGGGCTCCAGAGCCATGCCACAGATCGGGCAGTCCCCTGGCCCTTGCTGTCGAATTTCCGGGTGCATGGGGCACGTATACATCGTGCCTGGCGCAACCGGCTCTTGCGACTTATTTTCCTCACCGAGGTACTGTTCAGGGTGCTCGTCGAATTTGGACTGGCAGCGCGAGGAGCAAAAGTACCAGGTTTTACCGCCATGCTGGCTGCGATGTTCCGCGGTGTGCGGATCCACTGACATGCCACAGACCGGATCCTTGGCGGCGTACTCGCCAGAGGCTTTACCGGTGTGATGATCGTGCTGATGGGTGTGATGGTGCTCAGCCATTCCGATCTCCTGTTTTGTCTACAGGCCAGTCTGCAAACGCAATGAAATACAGTAGAACCAGGTTAGCTATCGGAACCAGTATCAGAATACCCATCCAACCCGGATACCCTGTGCGCTGACAAATACGCCAGGCCGGAATGACCACCACAATGGCAATCACCAGCATCCACAGCCAGTGTCCTGCCCACATCGTGTTTCCGAACATGTTCTCTCCCATCATGGTAGTTACCTCTCACCCCGATTGTGGTCAATGATGCGTATGGCTCTGCTCTGCTTGCGCGGATTCTGGCAATCGCTTCAGGAAAATTTGTTCGGCTACTGCAATCACAACCATAGTGACAACGGCCACGCCGATAACAAAGGGATCGGTATTAAGCTTGACCCATACAAAGCCTCCCAGCGCCAAAAGATCCAACAGGATGGCTGTAGCTGGCACCCAGATGTTGGCCTTGATGTCTTGGCGTAGATAACGCAGTACACCCCAGTGAATGGCAATGTCCATAATCAGATAAAACACGATACCCAACGCAGCAATGCGTGACAGGTCGAAGAAGGCGGTCAGAATCAGCCCCAGGACCACCGTATACACCAGTGTGTGTTTCTGAATGCTGCCGGGCATGCCGAAATGCCGATGAGGGACCAACTTCATCTCTGTCAGCATGGCCAACATGCGGGACACAGCAAAGACACTGGCCAGAATCCCTCCCGCCGTGGCCATCATGGCAATCGCAACAGTAAACCAGACGCCGTATTCGCCGAGAGCAGGGCGTGCAGCGGCAGCGAGGGAGTAATCCTGCGTTTCGATAATCTCAGCCAGTGACAGGTTGCTGGCGACCGCAAAGCCCACCAGCGTGTAGATCACCACGCAGGCGGCAATGGAGATCACGATGGCGCGCCCGACGTTTCGCTTTGGGTCTATGACTTCCGAACCACTGTTGGTGATGGTCGTAAAGCCTTTGAACGCCAGAATCCCCAGTGCGGTTGCGCCCAGGAAGTTGCCCAGCGCTCCAGCTTCACCAGTCTCCGAGAAATCAACCGAGATTGAGTCGGCAATCCAGACCCCGACCAGACCGAAAATCAGTATGCCGCCGATTTTCAGGATCCCGATAAAGGAAGCCACCCCCTGAATCATCCGGTTGCCCAGCAGGTTGACCAGAAAGGCCGCCAGAATGAGCGCCACGCCGAGAATGGGCACCATGCGGCCACTGTCATCCCCGCCAAAAAGTTGCATGGTGTAAGAGCCAAAAGTCCGGGCCAGGAAGCTCTGGGCGATGACCATGGAAAAGTACATCAACAGGGCGTTGAAAGCCGTCGGCAGCCGGTTTCCGTAGGCCTTATGCAGGTACATGCCGATACCGCCGGCAGAAGGCCAGGCATTGGAGATCTTGATGTAAGAATAGGCGCTGAAGCTCACAATCATCGCCGCAGCGAGAAAGGCCAGCGGGAAAAGTACGCCGGTCATCTGGGCCATCTGCCCGGTGAGCGCAAAAATACCGGCGCCAATCATGACACCGGTACCCAGCATAACCGTTCCAGGTAAAGTGAGACTGCCTTCCTGATAGCGAGTGGTTCGATCTTCCTCCCTGCTCATTCAACCTCCTGTTATTTTTTCATGGGTGGAATCTTGGAACAGCAGAACGGCTCATGCTTGGCATTTGCCCGGACGTTGTCGTCGGTAAACCGGTACCAGGCCAGTTTGCGCCGGGCCCACCATCCGGATTTTAATCGGCCACCGTAGGCCTTGATCAGTTCCAGTAATTCATGGACGGTCCAGTGAGTTCCGTCGTACGTCACGTGCAATGTGCCATTCGGCTTACGCTCGGCGAAATCAACGCAGGGGTGATGATTAAGATCGTGGATGAGATCTTCCCACTGACTCTCTCCAAGCCCCTCGACGGCCATTTTCCGGCGCAACAAAAACTGCTCCTGATTGGTTGCTTTGTGTGCTTTGGTCATGGAATGACACCTCTCTTCCTAATGACTTTTCCCTGTATCAAAACACTTCAACCTGAACTGCGACTGAAAACAGACACAGACTTTCGGTGGATTTGAGTTACATCAAATCTTAGACGAAAAAGGGCCATGAGGTTTCCCATGGCCCTTTAGCATCAACGTCAGAATGCGATGCGTGCACCGATTACGGCAAACCAGTCTTCTTTGCTTCCGCCATCCGTTTCAGCGAAATCCGCAGTGTCACCGTAATTTCGTTCATGCACCACACCGATATAGGGCGAGAAGGCGCGATCAATTAAATCATAACTCAGACGCAGTCCGGCTTCGGTGGACACCAGACCTTTGCCGACGCCAATTTCCCGATCCTCACTGAATGCGACCGTCGCATCCAGCGTTGCCGCGAGGATCCAATAATTGGTGAGCAATAATTCATACTCTGCATCCAGCGCAGCAGACGTCTCACCTTCATCGCTCACATACAGGTTGGCATCAACTTCAAACCATTGTGGCGCAAGCCCTGCGACACCCAGCACGGCATACGTGCGATCCGGTCCCTCAGGGGTGTCGAAGCGAACACCCGCTTTGGCGTCGAAGAACTTGGATATGGGGATCTGGCCGACCAACTGGTTTTCCAGTGTTTCGTAGGCCTGCTCCTCTATCTCGTACTCCCCGGTTGTGAGCAGCCGGACTT
>NZ_JAVVLT010000110.1:0-32684 GCF_036224885.1 Marinobacter sp. OP 3.4 | reverse complement strand
TTCAGGGGCCGTCCCTGGCGCCCGCCTTGCTCCGCGCCATCCCTGGCGCTGCTGCAAAACCACACCTTGCCTACCCGGCCTTACGAATTCCGAGTTAGCGCTGGCTGGTCAGTTCATGTCAAATTGAGTTAATACCAGCCCGTATTCAGGCTCTCTTCGCCACCGGCCCTGCCAGCACGGCCTCTGTATGCTGGTGCAGAATATCCATCTCATCCTTCAGGCCCGGTTCGCCGGCCAGTACCTTCTGCTCGTCCAGGATATCGCTGAGGATTTCCCTGGTGGTCAGCGGGTTGGCCAGTACCACCCGAAACACGATGCAGGGGAACTTGCCGTAGCGGGCCGGCTCCAGCCGTGTCCGTGAGACGAACGCCTTGCCCCGTTCCCGCTGGGTCTTCTGGATGTATTTTGTGACCCGGTTCAGGCTCATGTTGATGCGCTCGGCCTGGATTGAGTCGGCAGCGGCCAGGGCCTGCTGGACCCGGGCCGGACAGTAGCGGTAGGTGAGGATGTTCAGCTCCGGCGCTGTCACCAGCTCGAAATCCGGGTGCTCGGTGATCATCTCCGCGAAGGTACGGGCCTTGTCGATGCCCTGGTTGATCAGGATTTCGTAGCCTTCCCGGGCCAGGATCTTCAGGCCCGAGTGGATCAGCATGGACATGCCCGGCCGTGAGCCTTCCAGGGTGTTGCTGCCCAGGTCCCGGGAGCCCTTGCGGATAATGTACTGGGCATGGTGCTCCACCGCACTGGCCATGGTGGGATCGCGGAAGACCACCAGGCCCACGCCCATGGGCACGTAGAGCTGCTTGTGGGCGTCGAAGGTGACGGAGTCCGCCTTCTCGATGCCCCGCAGGAGTGGCGCGTGCTGCCGTGAGAACAGGGTGGGCCCGCCCCAGGCGGCATCCACATGGAAATGGGCGCCGAATTCCCGGGCCACGTCCGCCATGGCGTCCAGCGGGTCCACGTTGCCGGTCTCGGTGGTACCGGCAATACCGCAGATGGCCATGATCTTCACTTTCTGGCGCTGCAGCTCCAGGCACTTGTCCCTCAGGTCGTCGATCTGGATGCGGTTGTCATCGTCCGTATCGACAGGGATCAGCGCATCGCGGCCTAGGCCCAGCACGTCGGCGGCCTTGCGCAGGGAGTAGTGACCGCGGCGGGAGACCAGGATGGCGGCCCCGTCATGGCCATAGTATTTCAGCGCCCGGAACAGGCCTTCCTGGTGCAGGCCGCGGAAGCTGCCTTCCGCCGGGAAGGCCCGGTTGCGGGCGACCCACAGGGCAGTCAGGTTGGCGACAGTGCCGCCGGAGCACATGGCCCCCAGGGCATGACGGGGGTCGTGCATCCACTTGCGGTAATAGGCGCCGTCCTGCTGGTACACCAGCCGGTGGATCATGCCCAGTACCTGGCGCTCCATGGGCGTGAACGCCTTGGAGGTTTCCGTCTTCACCAGGTTCTGGTTCAGGGCAATCATGATCTTTGACAGCGGCAGCATGAAATAGGGCAGCGCCGAGGTCATGTGCCCGATAAAGCTGGGGGAGGCGGTGTGTACGGAGTTGGCCACCAGCTTGTCCAGCAGGAACTGGGCCTGCTCGGACACGAAGATGGGCTTTTCCGGAATGGCGGAGTCGGAGAAGTTCTTCTCCACCTCGCTGAGGTCACGCTCGACCGCAACGATATGCTCCTGCAGGAAACCGGCAAGGTTACCCGAGATATTCTGGTCAATCCGGCTCAGGGTGGATTCGGGGGCCTCGGGTACGGTAAATACCCGATACATCGCCTCTACCGACGCCTGGGCTGACTTTTTCTTACCGGTCATACGCGCCACGCAGTCTGTGGTATCCCCGGGCGTGTCTTCCTGTCGCCCGGAGACTCTACGGAACTTTTATCAGGGGCGTCGTATCCTCGCCCCAGCACGGGTCCGTGGTCAGGGCCGCGTAGTATACGGCGTCATGCCATTGGTTGCCAAGCGAACAGTCCTGTCCGCACTGGCCCTTATAGCAGCTCCCGGTGGACCTCGAGTACCGGCGCGTCGATGCGTTGCTCGATCGCCTTCTCCACCTGGTCGAGCCGGGCGGTGAGCTGCTGTGAGGTGCCGCCAATGGCAACGATGCTCCACACGGCACTGTCCAGTGTCTCATAGTCCCCGGTTTCCGCCACGGCCAGGTCCGGTTCCCGGCCCCAGACGGCCCGCATGGGCGTGAAGACCTTGCGTTTGGCCTTCAGGTCCTCCACGCCGTACAGCTGGAAGTGCAGCGTGACGATGCCGATATGGGGTGTGATGCTGGTGGGAGCGGCTTCCCGCTCCGCCAGCAGTTTGCGAAACGCATCAGACATGGGGGGTTGCCCGCTCCACAATGGCTTTCGCGTCCACGCCGTTGGGCAGGGCGCCGATGTTATGGATGCCCTGGCTGTCGATGCGGGATGCGCAGTAGGCGTCGGCCACGGCCGCCGGTGCGTTGCGGATCAGCAGCGAGGCCTGCAGCGAGACCGCCAGTCGGTCCACCAGGTCCCGGGCCTGGAAGGCAATTTGGTCCGGGTTGCCCATGGCACCGCTGAAGTCCTTCACCAGCCGGTCCACGAAGCCGTCGAATCGGCGGTCGCTGCCCCGGGCCTGGTTTACCTCCGCCAGGAAGGCGTCCAGGCTCTCCGGCGACTTCTGCAGGGCCCGCAGGGTGTCCAGGCATTGCACGTTGCCGGAGCCCTCCCAGATGGCGTTCACCGGGGATTCCCGGAACAGTCGCGGCATGATGCAGTCTTCCATTACCCCGCTGCCACCAATGCACTCCATGGCCTCGTAGGCATGGTTGGGGGTGCGCTTGCAGATCCAGTACTTGCCCACCGGGGTGGCGAGCCTCAGGAACAGTTGCTCCTGCTCGTCGTTGCCGGCATCCAGGGCCCGGGCCACGCGCATGGTGTAGCTCATGGCCGCCTCGTTCTCCAGCGCCAGATCCGCCAGTACATTCTGCATCAGGGGCTGGTCGCTGAGCCGGGCGCCGAAGGCGCTGCGGTGATGACAATGATGCAGGGCCTGGGCCGCTGCCTGGCGCATGCCGGAGGAACTGCCGATCATGCAGTCGAAGCGGGTCATGGCCACCATCTCGATGATGGTGGGCACGCCACGGCCTTCCTCGCCAATCATCCAGCCCAGGGCGCCCCGCAGTTCCGCCTCGCTGGAGGCGTTGGCGACGTTGCCCATCTTGTTCTTCAGGCGCTGGATCTGCCAGGGATTCTTGGTGCCGTCAGGGAGCCAGCGGGGCATCAGGAAGCACGACAGACCACCCGGGGCCTGGGCCAGCACCAGGAAGGCATCGCACATGGGCGCGGAGACGAACCACTTGTGCCCCACCAGTTCATAGGCCTGGCCGGAGCCTTCCCTGCCGGTGGGAATGGCCCGGGTGGTGTTGGCGCGCACGTCACTGCCGCCCTGTTTCTCGGTCATGGCCATGCCGATGGTGACGGAGCGTTTCTCCGAATCCGGCACGTTACGGGGGTCGTAGCTGTAGTCCAGGATTTTCGGGGCCCAGGTTTCCGCCAGTTCCGGCTGCTTCATGATGGACGGCATGGAGGCAAAGGTCATGGTAATCGGGCAGCCGTGGGACGCTTCCACCTGCGTATGCAGATAGTACTTGGCTGCCCTCGCCACATGGGCGCCAGGGCCGGGCTTCCGCCAGGGGCTGCTGTGCAGGCCGTGTTCGGTGGCCAGGCGCATCAGCTCGTGATAGGCGGGATGGAAGCGGACTTCGTCGATACGGTGACCGAACCGGTCATGGGTATGGAACGTGGGCTTGTTGTCATTGGCCTGGAAGCCCAGCTCTATGATGTCGGGACGGCCGGCCAGGGCGCCGAAATCCGTCAGTTCCTGTCGGGCCCAACCCGCGCCCTCGCGTTCGATGGTTTCCTGGAGGGCCCTGTCCTGCAGGAACAGGTTGTAGTTTTCCAGCGCCGGAGGCTGGTTGAAGACCTCGTGGGTCTGGGCCAGCCACTGATCGGGAGAGAATCCGGATTCAGCAGGGTTTGGCTGCTTGGCGTTCATGTTAATGCCTCTCGGGGGTAACGGCTTGTCTTTATTATGGAAATTCGATGGATCAGGCTATCGTTCCGGTCGGTTACAAAAAGTTACAAAAAAGCCTTTGCGACACGATAGCGCTGTCATCTTTTACTGATTATAAAGACGCCAAGACGCTCATGCACGCCATGCTTGTGACCAGCATGGCAAAGAGGCGTCGAACAGGAAACGGCCATCGGACTGCCTGGCGTTCCGGGGCGCGTTTCATTGAGCACAGGGGGCAGTGACGGGCTCCCGATTTTCGCTGATGGAGGTCAGTGTCCCTTAACATAAGTTCGCAGCATTTCAGAGGCTGTGTCAGGTGCTACTACAAGGCGCGCTCCGCCGGGAATAGTGGTTCTATTTCCAAGGGACGCAACACCGTAGTAGCACCTGACACAGCCTCCCGGAGGGCGAGCCATACGACGCCCCTGGCAGTGTTGCGACTCTTGGCAAGGGCCACGGCCATTCCCGGCGAGCCGCGCCTCGCCAGGGGCGTCGTATGGCACGCTGAAATGCTGCGAACTTATGTTAAGGGGCACCAACCATGAGTGAATTGGATGAAAACAGTCTGGAGTCGGCAAGCGGCTGGAACGAGATGGAGGATGATCATTCCATCGCCGGTCGTAAACGAATCCGGGCCCAGCTTGAAGCGGATATCCAGGCGTTCCTGAACGGGGGAGGCCGGATTCAGCAGGTCGACACCAGTTTCCGTAACGATGCCCCCCGCAAGGTCGAGGTGGGCTTCAACAACCGCAGTTTCTGATCAGGCCCGGGCGTTGCTGGCGACTGTCAGCAACGCTCCGCCCGCTGTTTTCCACGTCCGGCCGCTCCTGTGTCGCGGGGGACGATGCGCACTCTTATGTTTCAGGTCATGCCCCGGTAACATCGTGATGTGTATGATAGTCCGTTAAACAGTCCAGTTACGGAGGCTTTTCGTGTTTTCACTTCCCAATCGAGGTTATCCCGGCACCCGTCTGCGCAGGAACCGGGTGGACGACTTTTCCCGTCGGCTGGTCAGGGAGAACCAGCTCAGCGCGGATAACCTGATCTATCCGGTGTTCGTGCTGGAGGGGGAAGGGCAGCGGGAGGCCGTGCCGTCGATGCCCGGCGTGGAACGCCTGAGTATCGATCTGCTGCTGGAGCATGCCCGCGAGGTGCATGACCTGGGCATCCCCGCCATTGCCCTGTTCCCGGTGGTGCCGCCGGAGAAGAAAGACCTGGACGGATCCGGTGCCTGGGACCCGGAAGGCCTGGCCCAGCGGGCCACCCGTGCCCTGAAGGCGGAATTGCCGGGGCTGGGGGTGATCACCGATGTCGCGCTGGATCCGTTCACCACCCACGGCCAGGACGGCATCCTGGATGATAGCGGCTACGTGCTGAACGACCGCACCGTGGAAGCCCTGGTGAAACAGGCCCTGTCCCATGCCGAGGCGGGCGCCGATGTGGTGGCACCATCGGATATGATGGATGGCCGCATCGGCGGAATCCGCCAGGCCCTGGAGCAGGTCGGCCAGGTGAACACGCGGATCCTGGCCTATTCGGCCAAGTACGCCTCGTCCTACTATGGCCCGTTCCGGGATGCGGTGGGCTCGGCCGGCAACCTGGGCAAGGGCAGCAAGGAAACCTACCAGATGGACCCGGCCAACAGCGACGAGGCCCTCCACGAGGTGGCCATGGACCTGGCGGAAGGCGCCGACATGGTGATGATCAAGCCCGGCATGCCCTACCTGGACATTGTCCATCGGGTGAAGGCCGAGCTGAAGGTACCCACATTTGTCTACCAGGTCAGCGGCGAATACGCCATGCACATGGCGGCTGCCCAGAATGGCTGGCTGGATGGCGACAAGGTGATGATGGAAAGTCTGATGGCCATGCGCCGGGCGGGTGCCGACGGCATCCTGACCTATTTTGCGGTGCGGGCGGCACGCCTGCTCAGGGGAGGCTGACATGAGTATGGAACAGGTACCGGAAGTCGGGAAGGTGGGCGAAGTGGCCGCAGTACCTGAACCGGTGGAGGTGCCGGAGCAGGTACTGGACCTGACCGCCCGGGAGAACTATTTCAACCGCGAACTGAGCCACCTGCAGTTCAACTACCGGGTCCTCAAGCAGGCCCTGGATGAACATCATCCGCTGCTCAACCGCCTGATCTTCTGCTGTATCTTCAGCAGCAACATGGATGAGTTCTTCGAGATCCGCGCGGCCGGCCTGCGTCAACAGATGAAATATGGCCGCGAGATGGTGGGGCCGGACGGTATGCTGCCGGAGCAGGTGCTGCAGGAAATCAGCCAGGTGGCCCATGAGTACATTTCAGAACAGTACGATATCCTCAACAAAGTCCTGATCCCGGAAATGGAACGGGAGGGTATCCACTTCGTGCGTCGCCGCGACTGGACCCCGGCCCAGGCGGAGTGGGTACGCCAGTACTTCGAGGACGAAATCCTGCCGGTGGTCAATCCCATCGGCCTGGACCCATCCCACCCGTTCCCGCGACTGGTCAACAAAAGCCTCAACTTCATTGTCGAACTGGATGGCAAGGATGCGTTCGGCCGGGAGACGGGCATGGCCATCGTACCGGCGCCCCGGTCATTGCCCCGCCTGGTGCGCCTGCCCGATGACGTCTGTGATGGCGGCGACAACCTGGTGTTCCTGTCGTCCATGATCCACGCCCACGCCGATGAGCTGTTCCCGGGCATGGAAATCAAGGGCTGCTACCAGTTCCGCCTGACCCGCAATGCCGACCTGGAGCTGGAGGACGACCTGGAAGACCTGGCCTCGGCCCTGCGCGGCGAATTGCTGAGCCGGCGCTTCGGCGACGGGGTGCGGCTGGAGGTGGCGGACAACTGCCCCGAGGAACTGATCCAGTTCCTGCTGCACCAGTTCGGCCTCACCGACCGGGATCTGTACAAGGTCCATGGCCCGGTGAACCTGACCCGGCTGATGGCCGTCAGCGGGCTGGTCAACCGGCCGGATCTCACCTATCCGGGGTTCTCGCCGGCGGTGCCCAAGCCGATCCGCAACAACGAAGTGATTTTCGACGCCATCCGCAAGCAGCCGATCCTGCTGCTGCACCCCTACGAGAGTTTCACGCCGGTGGTGGATTTCCTGCGCCAGGCCGCCAAGGACCCCCAGGTGCTGGCCATTCGCCAGACCCTGTACCGTACCGGGGCCGACTCGGAGATCGTCGAGGCGCTGATGGATGCGGCCCGTCGCGGCAAGGAAGTGACCGCGGTGATTGAGTTGCGCGCCCGGTTCGACGAGGCGGAGAACCTGGAGCTGGCCAGCCGCCTGCAGGAATCCGGGGTGGTCGTGGTGTACGGGGTGGTGGGGTACAAGACCCACGCCAAGATGATCCTTATTGTGCGCCGCGAGGAGGGCCGCCTGAAGCGCTACGTCCACCTGGGGACGGGCAACTACCACGCCGGTAACGCCAGGCTCTATACCGACTACAGCTATCTGTCCGCCGATGACGCCCTGTGCGATGACGTCAACAAGCTGTTCCAGCAGCTGACCGGCATGGGCAAGGCCCTCAAGATCAAGAAACTGTTCCACGCGCCCTTCACCCTGCACCGGCGGCTGATCGAGATGATCGACCGGGAAGCCGGCTTTGGCAGCGACGGTCGCATCATCTTCAAGTTCAACGCCCTGACCGATCCGGAAGTGATGCTCGCCCTGTACCGGGCCTCACAGGCCGGTGTGAAGATCGACCTGATCATCCGCGGTATCTGCTGCCTGCGGCCGGGGGTGCCGGGGCTGTCGGAGAACATCCAGGTGCGCTCCATTATCGGGCGTTTCCTGGAGCACACCCGGGTCTACTGGTTCGGCCACAATGGCAAGCCGGAGGTGTACTGCTCCAGCGCCGACGGTATGGTCCGCAACCTGGTGAACCGGGTGGAGGTGGCCTTCCCGGTGGAGGAACGCAGCCTGGTCAATCGCCTTGAGGAAGACCTGGATGCCTGTTTACGTGACAACTGTCAGAGTTGGGTCTTGCAGCCTGACGGACGTTACCTGCAAAATCAGCCTTCACCGGAGGAGGAGCGCTTTGCGTCCCAGCTGGTCCTGCTGGACCGGCTCAGTGCCAAGTGATCCGGCGCCGGTTTCGCAGCCCGTTCACCAGGACACGGGCGGGATCAGTAGACAGGGAGGTCTGAACGGCGCCACCGTGCCCGGACTGACTCCCTGAATTGGAGTACAGGACATGAAAAAAACATGGATTATCGCCGGCGGCGTGGTCGTGGCGGCAGCGGCGGCTGCCCCATGGGCCGTGGGAATGCTGACGGAACAGCAATGGCAGGCAGCGACCGGGGACTTCAACCAGGCGCAACCCTTCTTTGTCATGGAAACGGCGGAATATGACCGGGGTTACCTGGATTCCACCATCACCGGCCAGCTTTATGTAGTGGACCCGGATACCGGGGAGCGACATGCCATCGACTGGACGGGTGATGTCTCCCACGGCATCACCAGCAGTACCATCCTGTTCAATTTCGACCTGCCCGAGGACGAGGAATTCGAGAAGGTCTTCCCGGACGAGAAGCCGACCCTGACCGTGACCACCAGCGCCTGGGGTTCTTCCCTGGTGGAACTGGATGTGCCGGCCATTGATTACATGGACGAGGAAACCGGTGAATCCCTGAACGTTTCCCAGAGCTATTCCACCCTGGAACTCAGCGCGGGTGGCGAGCAGATGAATCTCGACATGCAGTGGCCCGGATTGGTGCTGCGGACTCCCGATATGCGCCTGTCCATGGAAAACCTGGACATGGAGCAGCAGGCCACCCTGTTGACGGGTCAGTTGTGGACCGGTGAAGGCAGCATGACCGTGGCCAAGGTGTCCGTGGCCGCCCGGGATGAGCCGGAGGTTGTGCTGGAAGGCCTGGAGATTGTTTCCGATACCGAGGCGGTGAATGATGACCAGTCATTCAACCTCGACAGTACCATGACCCTCGACAAGGTCAGCTACGGCGACGAGGGCTATGGTCCCCACAGCTTTGATTTCCGGATGCAGGAGGTGGATGTCGCCGCCTGGAACGAACTGATGGAAGCCGCCCAGACCGTGCAGGAGCTCAGCATGGCCCCCGGCGATGATCCCCAGAAGGCCTTCCAGCAGCAGATGCAGGCCACCATGGCCATGACGGGCGGGCTGGAGAAGCTGATGGCCCGGGGCCTGACCGTGGTGACCGATATGGATATTTCATCGCCGGAGGGACCGGTGACCGGTCACCTGGAAGTCACCCATCCGGAACAGCCGGACAAGGACCGGGTGCCGTTCATGCTGATCGCCCAGACCATCGAGGGCGAGCTGAACCTGAAGATCCCCGTGGCACTGGGCGAGCGCTACCCGGAGCTGGGAGAGCAACTGATGCCCATGGTGATCCAGGGTGCCCTGGTGGAAGAGGGGGACTTCTACGTAATGGATGCCTCGCTGAAGGACATGACGGTCAACCTCAACGGGCAAGAGATGCCCATCCCCATGCCAGGAACCTCGCCGATGCTGCAGTAAGGCATCACCGGCCACAAAAAACCGAAGCCCGCGGGCTTCGGTTTTTTTATGGCTGACCGCTTATTTGGCGAACTTCGCCCTGAGGGCTTCGTGCACCACCGGTGACACGAATTCCGACACATCGCCGCCCAGGGAGGCGATTTCCCGGATCAGCGACGAGGAAATGTACGACAGGTGGTTGGACGGTGTCAGGAACACACTCTCCACTTCCGGGGCCAGGTGCCGGTTCATGTCCGCGAGCTGGAACTCGTACTCGAAATCGGACACCGCCCGCAGGCCGCGCAGCAGCACGGTACCTTTCTGCTCGCGGACAAAATCCGCCAGCAGGTTGTTGAAACCCACCACCCGGATGTTATCCAGGTGAGCGGTGGACTCCTCCGCCAGACGAACCCGCTCCTCCAGGGTGAACAGCGGGTTCTTCTTGGAGCTGTGGGCAACGGCGATCACCACTTCGTCAAACAGCCGCCTGGCCCGTTCCACCAGGTCGGTGTGGCCGTTGGTGACGGGGTCAAAGGTTCCCGGGTAGATAACCGTTGTCATGGCATACTCCTTCTGGTTTCAGAGGCCCGAGATACTAGCGAATAAAGAACCGATAGACCAGTTTGTGCAGGGGGCCGCCATGGGGCGGGTACACCAGCTTGCCGCTGTTGAGCTTCTGCTTGGCGAACACCGCGCGGCTGTGGGAGAAGGTCAGGAAGCCCTCCTTGCCGTGGTAGTGCCCCATGCCGGAATCCCCGATGCCACCAAAGGGCAGGTCATCCTGGGCCACGTGCAGCAGCGAGTCATTGATGCAGACACCGCCGGAGTGGGTGCCCGCCAGCAGTCGCTTCTGCTCGTCCCGCTCGTAACCGAAGTAGTACATGGCCAGGGGCCGCGGGCGACTGTTGATGTAGGCCATGGCGTCCTCCAGCCCCTTACTGGGCACTACCGGCAGGATCGGGCCGAAGATTTCGTCCTGCATCACCTTCATGTCGTCGGTGGGGTTGAGCACCAGGGTGATCGGGATCTTGTGGCAACCGTCCTCGAAGGATTCCCCGGCCGGGTTTACCTCCACCAGTTGGGCGCCTTTGCTGCGGGCGTCCGCCAGCAGTTCCTGCAGGCGCTGGTACTGGCGCTCGTTGATGATACTGGTGTAGTCCGGGTTGTCCCGCAGGGTGGGATACATGCGGCCCAGGGCATCCTGGACGGCGTCCACGAAGGCGTTGACCCGGTCCGAGGGACACAGCGCATAGTCCGGCGCCACGCAGGTCTGGCCGGCATTGAACGCCTTGCCGAAGGCGATGCGCTCGGCGGCATCCTCCATGGGCACGTCATTGGAGATCACCGCCGGGGACTTGCCGCCCAGTTCCAGGGTGACTGGCGTCAGGTTCTCGGCCGCTGCTTTCATCACCAGCCGGCCCACGGTGGTGGAGCCGGTAAACAGCAGGTGATCGAAGGGGCGGCCGGAAAAGTCGGCGGCGACATCCGCCTCGCCATTGACCACCGCGACCAGGTCCCGGGGGAAGGTGGCTTCCACCAGATTGGCCAGCAGGGCGGAGGTGTGTGGGGTGAACTCCGACATCTTGATCATGGCCCGGTTGCCCGCCGCCAACGCCGCCACCAGTGGCCCGATGGCCAGGTACAGAGGGTAGTTCCAGGGCACGATAATGCCCACCACCCCCTTGGGCTGGTAAAAGACCTTGTTGCTCGCCGGCTGGAACAGCACCGAGACATGCCGGCGATCCGGCTGCATCCAGTCCTTGAGGTGTTCCATGGCGTAGTTGATGCCCTGGATGGACGGCATGATCTCCGCAATCAGGGTCTCGTCCCGGGAGCGACCGTTGAAGTCCTTGTCGATCGCCTCGCAGAACTGCTCCTGGTGGGCGATCAGCGCCTTCTTGAGGCGCAACAGGTTGTCCTTGCGCTCATTGAAGGTCGGTAACGGGTTGCGGCTGAAGGCCTGTTTCTGTTCGGCCAGTATCCTGGCGGTGAGCTGGATCTGTTTCTTGCTCTCGTTCATCGGGACGACGGTGGCGCTCATGATAGGATCCTCGGCGAGATGGTTCGACGCAGGCAGTCCACCTTCAGACAACCACTGTACCCTTGAAAGGTCTGAGAAAGGTCTGCGACTGATTAGAGTTTATACTCCAATTCGTACCGGAATAAATCCTGGATTGCCAGTCGTCCCCTGAAAAATCATTTACGCCGGAAATCAGACCAGACAATGTCAGCATCCTCGCCGAAAAGCACCGGGAATACCCGGAACCGGATTCTCCAGGTGGCCCTGGACAGCTTCAATCGTCAGGGCGAACGCAATGTGTCCACCAACCATATCGCGGCGGACCTGGGTATCTCCCCGGGCAATCTCTATTACCACTTCCGTAACAAGGCCGACATCGTCTACCAGCTTTTCCTGCAGTATGAGTCCCTGGTGGACGGCTACCTGAAGGTGCGGAACGGCAATGCCCTGGCCATCGATGACCTGGTGTTCTACCTGGAGTCGGTGGTGGATGGCCTCTGGCGGTTCCGCTTCCTGCACCGGGAGCTGGAGTTCCTGCTGGAGAGCGACGACCGTCTGCGATGTGAGTACCGGGCCTTTACCGCACGCTGCCTGGTCGCCATTGAAACCATCCTGCAGGGGCTGATTCGGGGCCGGGTGCTGCAATCCCTGTCCGATGAATTGCGCCAGGCCCTGGCCCTGAACATCTGGCTGGTGATAACCAACTGGATGGCGTTCCTCAAGACCGCCCACGACAGCCGGGAGCCGGAGCTGGCGGAGGTGCGCCAGGGCATCTACCAGGTGTTGACCCTGCATCTGCCCTACCTGGATCCGGCCCACCGGGATGACGTGCTGGCCCTGAGGGACCGGTATCGGCCGGCTATGCCCTGGGCCCTGTCCGGAGAGTGATGTGACAGGAACTTTACGGCGACAGGGCGGTCATACTCCATGCCGGCAACCAGGGACGTGCCGGCAAGAGACTCAGGTCTCAGTACGTCGCAAACCCTGACGATTCCCGACCGGGATTTCCGGTCGGGTTTTTTATGGCCGGCTATCCTTCCAGCCAGCCGGTCAGGCCATCGCGGCACTCTTCCAGGCCGGTTTTGGTGGTGGCCGAGAACATGATCAGGTGGTGCAGGCACTGCACATCCTTCAACGCCTTCCGGATACCCAGCATGGCGGTCTTTGCCTGGCCGAACTTCAGCTTGTCCGCCTTGGTGGCCAGGATCATCAGTGGCAGGTTGTTATGTTCGCACCATTCCACCATCATCTGGTCAAAGTCGGTCAGTGGATGCCGGATATCCATCACCAGGACCAGTCCCGCCAGGCTGCGCCGGTCGGTCAGGTAGTGGCTCAGGTGCTGCTGCCAGTCGTCCTTCATGTCCCGGGACACCTTGGCGTAGCCGTAGCCGGGCAGGTCCACCAGCCGGCAGTCGGCCCGGTTCAGCGAGAAAAAGTTGATCAGCCGGGTGCGGCCGGGCGTCTTGCTGGTACGGGCCAGCTTGCCATTGGCGGTGATGCAGTTGATGGCGCTGGACTTGCCGGCGTTGGAGCGACCGGCGAAGGCGACCTCGCGGCCGCTGTCCGGTGGGCAGTCCGTTAATTGCGCGGCGCTGACCAGGAAGCGGGCACTGTTGTAGGAAATCGGCTTGGGTGTTTCAGTGGTCACGAATAGGTCCTGAATGACACGGGAAAAGGGCGGGTGGCTGCAAACGGGGCCATGGCATTTATTCATGGGCTCCTTAATGTATAATGCTACACCAATTTCCGGACGGTGCGCAGGGTACCACGGCCAATGGCCCACCAGTCGGGGCTTTGCCCGGTTCTGCCGGCGGCACGAAGAATAATGTTTCTGATGAGAGATAGCGGAGCGAGCATGAAAAAACTGATCGCAGGTGTGGTTCTCGGCCTGGGCCTCTCCATGACAGCCCATGGCGCGGGAGATCCTGAAGCAGGTGAGGCAAATGCCGGTGTTTGTGCGGGCTGTCACGGGCAGAATGGCGCGGCTCCGGTTATGGCGGCGTATCCGAAACTGGCGGGGCTGGGCGAAACCTACCTGGTCCAGCAGCTGCGTGCCATTCGTGACGGTGAGCGTCCCATTCCGGAGATGACCGGCATGCTGGACGATATGAGCGACGAGGACCTGCAGGACCTGGCCGCCT
This sequence comes from Marinobacter sp. OP 3.4, assembly GCF_036224885.1. Lineage (NCBI taxonomy): Bacteria > Pseudomonadati > Pseudomonadota > Gammaproteobacteria > Pseudomonadales > Marinobacteraceae > Marinobacter > Marinobacter sp. OP 3.4. Next base: position 18,996 of record NZ_JAVVLT010000110.1, on the reverse strand, counting down.
ACTTCGACCAGACCGAGATGCCTGTCAGCCAGGCCAGCGAGGAAAACCTGGAGCAGGGGCGCAGCCTCTACAAGGGGGGCAACCTGGCCTCCGGTGTTGCCGCCTGTGCGGCCTGTCACAACCCCGAGGGCAAGGGCAACGGCCCTGCCGGCTATCCCCACCTGGGTGGCCAGAATGCCGAGTACGTGATCAAGTCACTGAAGGCCTACCGGGACGGTGAGCGTAACGGGGCGCCCCAGTCGCAGATCATGGTGGACATTGCCTCCCGTCTGACGGATACCGAGATCGAGGCTGTTGCCAATTATATTTCCGGTTTGAACTGATCGTTTTCCGATCAGCTGTTGCCCGGAACAAAGCCCGCCCTGTGCGGGCTTTTGCGTTTCTGACATCCTGTCGTGGCTGTAACAGCGGTTGGCTGGATATGCAGGCACGGCATGGCATAATCCATGGCAGATGAACCTTTTACCGATGAACCTGTCTCATGCGGGTCCATGAAACAATCAGAACCAATCCAGAGGTGCTTGATGGGTATTTTCCGATCTCTTGCCGCCGGCGTTATCGCCGCGACTGTCGCTTTCTCCGCGTCTGCCCAGGACCAGTGGGTGGAAGGCGAGCACTATGAACGCCTGCCGACGGAGGTATCCGCCTCCTCTGGTGAGGGGATCGAGGTGGTTGAGGTCTTCTGGTACGGCTGTGGCCACTGCAATGACTTCGAGCCTCTCCTTCAGGACTGGAAGAAGGACCTTGGTGACGACGTCAACCTGGTGCTGCTGCCGGCACCCATGAACAAGGCGGCCGTCCAGCATGCCTACGCTTATTACGCCACCGAGGCGATTGATGCCACCGACAAGACCCACGAGGCCTTTTATACAGCGCTGGCCGAAGAGCGCCAGAATCTGACCAGCGCGTCCGCCCTGGCGGATTTCGTGGAGACCCAGGGGGTTGACCGGGAAGCCTTCCTCAAGGCCTTCAACAGCTTCGGGGTCAAGGCCCAGGTGCAGCGGGGCATGTCGGTACTGCGGGGCGCCCAGGTGCGCGGCACCCCCACCATGCTGGTGGCGGGCAAGTACAAGACCGGACCCGGCATGACCGGTGGCCATGCGGAAACCCTGGAAGTGGTGGACTACCTTATTGAGAAGGAGCGTAGCGAAAGCACCGACTGATGACCTGGCCGTCCGCGCCCGCCGAGCGCGGACGCCTGGCCCGGTGCCAGACTGTTTCCGGAGCCGGATCAATGTATCGTAGGTTGAAACAGGGATTCAGCAACATCTCTGGTCGCGCCTCGCCCTCGGGCGGGGCCTGCTCCGGCATGGACCATGTGCCGGACTTCGAGCCCCACCGCCATATCCGCCTGCTGACCTTCAATATCCAGGTGGGAATCAACACCGCCTCCTACCATCACTACGTGACTCGTAGCTGGCAGCATGTGCTCCCCCACCGGGGGCGTATCGATAACCTGGACCGTATCGCCAGCCTGCTGCGCAACTATGACGTGGTGGCCCTGCAGGAGTGTGACGGGGGCAGCCTGCGCAGCGGCTACATCAATCAGGTCCAGTACCTGGCCGAAGCCAGCGGCATTCCCTACTGGCATCAGCAGCTCAACCGCAACCTGGGGCCGGTGGCCCAGCACAGTAATGGCCTGCTCAGCCGCTTCCGCCCGCTGGATGTGACCGAGCACCGCCTGCCCGGGCTGCTGCCGGGGCGGGGTGCCATTATCGCCCGATTTGGCGATATCGACGACCCGCTGGTGCTGGTGATCATGCACCTGTCCCTCAGCAAGGCCGGCCAGGCCCGGCAACTGGCCTATGTCCACGATCTGATCGCGGACTACCAGCACGTGGTGCTTATGGGAGACCTGAACAATCATGCCGAAGAGCTGCTGACCAACACCCCCCTCAAGCACGCCAACCTGATTCCCCTGCCGGACACCGCCCACAGCTTTCCCAGCTGGCGACCGGAGCGGGCGCTGGACCATATCCTGGTGAGCCCGAGCCTGGAAATCCGCAAATCCGAGGTGGTGAGCTATCCGGTGTCCGACCATCTGCCCATTGCCATGGATATTGCCCTGCCCAAGGGCTATCTGCAGACCTTCTGAGCGCACAGGGAACCGATATCCCTGGCAGGGCTTCAAACGCCGGACACAAAAAAACCCGGCCGGGGCCGGGTTTTTCCTGAAAGCAAAGACCTTACTTGATCTTGGCTTCCTTGTACTCAACGTGCTTGCGAACCACCGGATCGTACTTTTTCATAGCGATCTTTTCCGGGGTGTTACGCTTGTTTTTCTTGGTCGTGTAGTAGTGACCAGTGCCTGCTGATGAAACCAGCTTGATTTTCTCGCGCATGATGCGGCTCCTTATACTTTCTCGCCGCGGGCACGAAGGTCGGCCAGCACAGCGTCAATGCCTTTCTTGTCGATAACACGCATACCCTTGGTGGATACGCGCAGCTTTACGAAGCGCTTCTCAGACTCTACCCAGAAGCGGTGATTCTGCAGGTTGGGCAGAAAACGACGCTTGTTGTGGTTCATCGCGTGAGAAACGTTGTTACCGGTTACCGGTCGCTTACCGGTTACCTGACAGACTCTGGACATGTTTGCCTCCGACCTGAGCGTTGGTCCTGAATACGAAATCGTTTGTAAAGGAGCCTCTGAAAAAGGGCCTGATCTCCCTTTTCAGAGACTCCGGTATCGGGTCTCTGGTTGCGGTACGTGCCTGCATTTTGCACGATGCTCGCCAGACGCCGCCAGAAAGGGACGCTTTTATACCAGATGAGCCCCCCTAACGCAAAAAATTGTTGGGAAATTGTGCAGCTTCCCGGTGAATTACATCAGCCCCCGTTCCGCCAGGGAGATCACCTCGCCATGGCCCACAACCATATGATCCAGAACCCGAATGTCCACCAGTCCCAGGGCTTCCTTCAGCCGCCGGGTCAGGGAAATATCCGACTGGCTGGGTTCGGCAATCCCTGACGGATGATTATGGGCGAAGATTACCGCCGCCGCATTGAAGTCCAGGGCGTGGCGAACCACTTCCCGGGGATAGACGGCGGCCCCGTCGATGGTGCCGCGGAACAGCTCCTGGTAGCGGATGACCCGGTGCCGGTTGTCCAGGAACAGGCCCGCGAACACTTCATGGGGCTGGGTGCCCAGCCGGCTGCGCAGGTAGCGGCGGGTATCCTCCGGTGATGTCAGCGGATCCCCCTGACGCACCGGCTCGTCCATGACCCGCCGGGCCATCTCCATGGCCGCCTGTACCTGGGCGTACTTGGCGGTGCCCAGGCCCTTGACGCGACAGAAGCCGGCATGGGAGGTGGTCATCAGGCCGCGCAGGCTGCCGAACTCATCCAGCAGGTGGCGGGCCATTGCCATTACCGGCGTGCCGGCAGTGCCGGTGCGCAGGAAAATGGCCAGTAGTTCCGTGTCGGAGAGGGTTTCCGGGCCGTGGGCCAGCAGTCGTTCCCGGGGGCGTTCATCCCGGGGCCATTGCGTTGTTGTCATGACGTTCCCTGTGTGATGTCGATGCGTCCTGCACAGGCGATGAGTCTAACATGCCCGCCGCACTGTCGGGGAGAATCCGGCAATGCTATCTTAGGGACCGTTTCAGCAGACAGTGGCAGACGACGGAGATCTCATGGCCAATCAAAACATCCTGCTTGGCATTACCGGCGGTATTGCGGCGTACAAGAGCGCGGAGCTGGTCCGGCTGCTGAAGAAGGCCGGCTACCAGGTCCGGGTCGTGATGACCCGGGGCGCCGAGGCGTTTGTTACGCCCATGACCTTCCAGGCCCTAAGCGGCGAGCCGGTACGCACGTCACTGCTGGATCCGGAAGCAGAGGCCGGCATGGGCCACATCGAGCTGGCCAAGTGGGCGGACCGGGTGGTGGTGGCGCCGGCGTCGGCGGATTTCATGGCGCGGCTGGCCCAGGGCATGGCGGATGACCTGCTGGCCACCGTCTGCAGTGCCACCGAGGCGCCGATTGCCCTGGCGCCGGCCATGAACCAGGCCATGTGGGGCAACCATCGCACCCAGCGCAATGTCCGCCTGCTTCTGGACGATCCCCAGATCACCCTGTGGGGGCCGGACCAGGGCAGCCAGGCCTGTGGTGATGTCGGTCCCGGCAGGATGCTGGAGCCGGAAACCCTGTTCGGCCTGATCGAACAGGCCGGCGGGAGCGACGGCCAGGACACGCCGCTGGCGGGCCGCCGCGTGGTGATCACCGCCGGCCCCACCCGGGAGCCGATAGACCCGGTGCGCTACATTACCAACCACAGTTCCGGCAAGATGGGTTATGCCATTGCCGAGGCCGCACGGGCGGCCGGTGCAACGGTCACCCTGGTCAGCGGCCCGGTCGCCCTGGACGCCCCCGCCGGTGTGGCGGTGGTGCCGGTTGAGACCGCCGAGGACATGCTGCAGGCGGCCTCCGCGGAAGTGGACCGGGGCGCCGACCTGTTTATCGCCACCGCCGCCGTGGCGGACTACCGTCCCGCCGACCGGGCCGGGCAGAAAGTGAAGAAATCCCATGAAACCATCGCCCTGGAGCTGGTCCGCAACCCGGATACCCTGGCCACCATCGCGGCCAGGCCGGATGCCCCGTTTACCGTGGGGTTCGCCGCAGAAACCAACGATGTTGAGCAATATGCCACCGACAAGATGAAGCGCAAGAAGCTGGGTATGATCGTCGCCAACGACGTGTCCGTGTCGGGCATGGGTTTCAACAGCGACCAGAACGCGGTCACTGTGTTCTGGCCCGGTGGTCAGCAAAGCATCGGTCCCACCAGCAAGCACGAGATCGCCAGGACACTGGTCGCGCTGATTGCCGACCGACTGGCCTGACCGAAAACCGGAACACCATCCGGGTGCCGGGGCGCCCGGACAATCTCAAGACAGCCCAATTAAGGAAGCAGTATGAGCCAGCAACCGGTTCAGATGAGAATCCTGGACAAACGAATCGGGGATGAGATCCCCATGCCCGCCTATGCCACCGATGGTTCCGCGGGTCTTGACCTGAGGGCCTGCCTGGAGGCCCCCCTGACGCTGGCCCCCGGGGAGTCCACCCTGATCCCCACCGGCCTGTCCATCTACATCGAGGACGCCTCCCTGGCCGCGATGATTCTGCCCCGGAGCGGGCTGGGGCACAAACACGGCATTGTCCTGGGGAATCTGGTGGGGCTGATCGATTCCGATTACCAGGGCGAGCTGATGGTGTCCTGCTGGAATCGGGGCAATACCACGTTCACCGTCAATGTTGGCGAGCGCATTGCGCAACTGGTGCTGGTGCCGGTGGTTCAGGCGCGTTTCGATGTGGTGGATGAGTTCAAGGCCACCGGACGGGGTGATGGCGGCTTCGGTTCCACCGGGCGACATTGAAGAAACTTTTCCAATACGCCAAATGTGTCATTAACCAATTCATGTAAACATCTATACTAACAGCAAATTAATGTGCCTGGTGTCTGGGTAGGATAGAAGCAGGCGTCAATACGGAGCCGACTATGAAACTTGGCAAGAAAAAGGGGACCCCGGAGGCTGACAGTACACCAGCCGGCCAGGATGCCCCGGACAACAAGAAAGCCGCCAAATCCGCAAAGGGAAAGCCCCCCAGCGGATCCGGCACCAAAGTGCGCAAGCTCTCCTCGGTCGCCGCTACCCAGGCACTGGTGGTGGTTCTGGTGGGTATCGTGGTCGCCGCCGCCCTTTACCTTGGTTTGCTGCAGCCGGCCGAGGAGCAGCGCCGGCAACAGGTGGCCGAGAACCGGGCCGAGCTGATCGCTGACCGGCTGGAGGACCGTATCCGGTTGATGCAGCGGCTGACGGATGGTCTGGGCACCCAGGTCTCCGTGCGAGAGGCCCTGGACGAGGTTGGCGGTGCGCGGGAACTGGCGAACGAACTGCAGACCCTGATGCCCGGCATTGAGCGGGTGTTCCTGTTTCCCTACCGCGCCATTCCGCGCCGGGCCGACGACGAGGCCGGCCTTGGCTTTGCCACCCTGGACCTGGCCCGGCGGGCGGAATCCGGGCGTGAAGTCACCCCTGATGCCTTTCCCCGTGATGGCCAGTGGCTGATCCAGACCGCGGCACAGGTGCCCAACCCCGCCAACCAGGCGGTTATCGGCACGCTGGTCATCCAGTTTAACGCCGGCACCCTGTCGGAGGTCCTGGGCGGCCCCGGTGGCCAGGGCACCCTGGTGCAGACCGTGGGTGGCCAGTCCCGCGATGTGGTTGGCGCAGGCCAGGGCAGTGGGCCGGAGGTGACCCAGTCATTGTCGGTTCCCGGCTGGAGCCTGAACTACCGCCCAAATGTATCGTCCGCCAGCCTGAATCCCATGGTCATAGCGGGTCTTGTGGTGGCCGGCTTCCTGGTGGCGGCGGTGATTGTGTGGCTGATGCTGTCGTCGGCCCAGAGCGCCCTGCGCAAGGAAACCACCCGCATGGTGCAATGGGCCCACAAGGTATTTGCCGGTGACCGGTCGGCGCCGCCGCAGATGCGGTGGGAGATCACCTCCGTGATTGCCGAGGTGCTGCACCGCATCAGCAAGGCGGTGGAAAAGCGGGTGGAAGGCACGCCCCGCAAGGCGCCGGCGGCGAAGGCAAACAAGGCTCAACCGGAACCGGAGCCGGACGAGCCCCTGTTCCAGGACCGGGACATGCCGGACATCGATATGCTCGATGGTGACGAGGACGTGCTTGGCTTTGGCGAGAACCCGGCGGGAGCCACGCCGGAGGTGGCGGAAACCACCGCTCCCGGGGCCGATATTGCCCCGTCCATTTTCCGGGCCTATGACATTCGCGGCATTGTCGGTGACACTCTGACGCCGGAGATCGTGCGGGTCATCGGCCAGGCCATCGGCTCCGAGGCCCTGGACCGCAGCCAGGATACCCTCTGTATCGGCTACGACGGCCGCCATTCCAGCCCGGAACTGGCGGATGCCCTGGCTCGCGGCATCATGTCCACCGGCTGCAACGTCATTACCCTTGGCGCCGTGCCCACGCCGGTACTTTACTTCGCCACCCACCACATCGGCACCGGCTCCGGTGTCATGGTGACCGGCAGTCATAACCCGTCCAACTACAACGGCCTGAAGATCATGCTGGGGGGCGAGACCCTGTCGGAAGACAGTATCCAGAAGCTGTACCAGCGTATCCAGACCGGCGATCTGCACCAGGGCCAGGGCAGCTCCACCAGCCAGGACATCCGCCGGGACTACCTGGACCGCATTGTCAGTGATATCGCCGTGGCGGCGCCGCTGAAAGTGGTGGTGGACGCCGGCAATGGCATCGCCGGTGAATTGGGCCCGCTGCTGCTGGAGGAACTGGGCTGCGAGGTGATTCCGTTGTACTGTGAGGTTGACGGCAGCTTCCCCAACCATCACCCGGACCCGGGCAAGCCCGAGAACCTGCAGGACCTGATCGACCGGGTCCAGCAGGAAGGTGCCGACGTGGGCATCGCCTTCGACGGCGATGGCGACCGCCTGGGCGTGGTCACCAATGACGGCAAGATCATCTGGCCGGATCGGCTGATGATGCTGTTTGCCCGGGATGTGGTGTCCCGTAACCCGGGGGCCGATGTGCTTTTCGATGTGAAATGCAGCCGGCGCCTGAGTGGTGTGATCTCCTCGGCGGGCGGTCGTCCGGTGATGTGGAAGACCGGGCACTCGCTGATGAAGGCGAAAATGAAGGAAACCGGCGCACTGCTGGCCGGTGAGATGAGCGGGCACATCTTCTTTGGTGAGCGCTGGTATGGCTTTGACGATGGCCTGTACGCCGCCGCCCGCCTGCTGGAGATCCTCGGTATCGAGGATCGCCAGAGCAGTGAGGTGTTCGCCGAGTTCCCGGAGGACATCAGCACGCCGGAACTGAACCTGGAGGTGACGGATGAAGGCAAGTTCCGCATCATCCAGCGGCTGTCGGACCTGGCGGATTTCGGGGAGGCCAATATCACCACCATCGACGGGGTGCGGGTGGACTACCCGGACGGCTGGGGCCTGTGCCGGGCGTCCAACACCACGCCGATGCTGGTGCTGCGTTTCGAGGCCGAGAGCGAGACGGCCCTGGAGCGCATCAAGCAGATATTCCGGGGGCAGCTCAAGGCCCTGGCTCCGGATGTGACCATCACTTTTTGAACCCGGCCCGGTGCTCCCGGGCGTAACACCCTGAAGGCGGATTGAATGGCACTGGATCGTGAAACAGCAATGCAGGTGGCGGACGTACTGAGCAAGGGGCTGCCCTATATCCAGCGGTTTACCGGCAAGACCGTGGTCATCAAGTACGGCGGTAACGCCATGGAGAACGAGGAGCTCAAGAGCAGCTTCGCCCGGGACATGGTGCTGATGAAGCTGGTGGGCATCAATCCCATCGTGGTCCATGGCGGCGGCCCACAGATCGGCGAGCTGCTGGACCGGCTGAATATCAAGTCCCACTTCATCAATGGCATGCGGGTCACCGACTCGGAAACCATGGACGTGGTGGAAATGGTGCTCGGTGGCCAGGTGAACAAGGAGATCGTCTCCCTGATCAATGCCCAGGGTGGCACTGCCGTGGGCCTGACCGGCAAGGACGGCAACCTGATCCGCGCCCGCAAGCTGGAAGTGATGGGCAAGACCGATGAGGTCAGCCGACCGGAAATCATCGATATCGGTCATGTGGGCGAGGTGGCGTCGGTCAACACCAAGGTTATCGACATGCTGACCCACAGCGACGTGATCCCGGTGATTGCCCCCATCGGCGTCGGGCCCGACGGTGCGTCCTACAACATCAATGCCGACCTGGTGGCCGGCAAGGTGGCCGAAGCGGTCAACGCCGAGAAGCTGATCCTGCTGACCAATGTCTCCGGCCTCAAGAGCCGTGACGACAAGGTGCTCACCGGCCTGACCGCGGCCCAGGTCAATAACCTGATCGAGGACGGCACCATCCATGGTGGCATGCTGCCGAAGATCCGCTGTGCCCTGAGCGCCGTGGAGAACGGCGTCAGGACTGCCCACATCATTGATGGCAGGGTTGCCCACGCCACCCTTCTGGAGATCTTCACCGACGAAGGCGTTGGCACACTGATCTCCCGTAACTGAGGGGCCTGACGGGCACCGGTGCGGGGACTGATAAGCAGGGAGAGATGGAACCTTGAAAAAACTGTTGTCGCTTATCGTGATCCTGGCCCTGGTGGCCTGGGGAAGCTACAAGGGGGCGGTGTGGTGGCTGGCCGACCAGACCCTGAATGAACTGCGCCGGTCCCTGTCGGACCACGGGGCGCTGGAGCGGGGGGATATCTCGTCCGCCGTGGGCGGGGATCTGGTGTTTATCGGCACCCGTTTCCAGTCCTTCCAGTTGACCCAGCCGCTGGACATCCAGCGGCTGACCTATCGTGCTGGCTCGCCCCTGGCCCTGCTGGCCAGCCTGTATGGCCAGCACGACCTGCCCCGGAGCTGGCGCCTGGACGTGGCCGGCTGGCGGCTGCCACTGGATGCGGCCATGCTGCGCAACTGGGTCACTGATACTGATGAACAGGCGCCGCGGCCCCTGTTTGTCCCGGTGTGCGGTCCCGATGCCCGTCAGCAACTGGGCAGCGGTGACCTGATCCGCATGGGCATCACCGAACTGGCTGGCGATGCCCAGCTCCGGCAGACCTCCGGCGGTGTTCGCCTGGAACTCTTCACCCGGGAATCCGGCAGCCTGGAAATCTCCTGGGACAATGCTCGCCTGCGCCTGGACAACGATGGCGTGAACCTGAACCCAGGCCCCGAAAATGTCGAAGTGATCCTGCGTGACGGCGGCCTGATGCGTCGGGTGACCGCCTATTGCGCCCGGGAGACCGGCATGTCGGAATCCGCCTGGGCCGACCGGGTGATGGACGCCTTCAGTGAAGGGCTGGCCAGCCGTGGCCTGGAGGCCTCGCCCCAGTTGTTGGCCCTGTACCGGCAATGGCTGACGGAAGGCGGGGAACTGGCCCTGACCCTGGAGCCGTCCTCCGGCTGGCAGGGCCTGCCGGTCCGGGAAACCGGGACCGGGGAAGGCAGTGATGAAGATGACGCCGAAGAGGCTGGTACCACGACTGACGATGCCTCAATGACGGTTACCTACAACGGCTCCGCAGTGCCGGACGTATACCTGAGCCCCGTGACACCAGTGACTCCGGAGGTACCGGAACAGGCCATGGAGCCGGTGGTGGATCCGGATCTCACGGAAGTGGTTGCCGGCTGGCAACAGGTTATCCTGGATGAGGCGGAACCCTGGCTTGGTTATACTGTTCGGGTCACCCTGAGCAATGGCCGCACCGTGGAAGGCCGCCTGACCCGTGTGGATGAGGATGAGGTGGAAGTAGCCCGTCCCGTGGACGGTGGCGAAGTGGCCTACCCCATGGTCCGGCGCCTGGTCGAGCGGCTGGAAGTGTGGCGACGGGGCAGCCAGTCCGGGGAGTGACCACAGACAGTCGTTCTATCATCCAACCGTTTCCAGCAGGAGCCTGACACCATGACAGATCCACAAGGCAAGGCCGCCGGCGTCGGGCAGGGCCCACCGGATGTTCGCAGCATGCTGGAACAGCTGGTGGCCATCCCGTCCATCAGCAGTGCGTCTGCGGAATGGGATCACAGCAACGAGGCCGTCGTAAACCGGCTGGCGGAGTGGCTGGCCCCCCTGGGGTTCCGCAACGAGATCCTGCCGGTGCCGGACATGCCCGGCAAGTTCAATCTGGTGGCCACCCTCGGGTCCGGCCCCGGCGGCCTGGTCCTGTCCGGTCACACCGATACCGTTCCCTATGACGACAAGCGCTGGCAGAGTGACCCCTTCACCCTGACCGAGCGGGACGACCGCCTCTACGGTCTGGGCACCTGTGACATGAAGGGCTTCTTCGCCCTGGCCATCGAGGCGGCCCGGCAGGCGGCGCAACAGCCCCTGAAACAGCCGCTGATCATCCTCGCCACCGCCGATGAGGAAAGCTCCATGAACGGCGCCCGGGCGCTGGCGGAGGCGGGCTACCCGAAGGCACGGTATGCGGTGATCGGGGAGCCCACCACCCTCAGGCCCATTCGCATGCACAAGGGCATCATGATGGAGCGGCTGGTGTTCGAGGGGCGGTCCGGGCATTCCTCCGATCCGTCCCTGGGGCGCAACGCCCTGGAGGGTATGAACGAGGCCATGAACGAACTGCTGGCCCTGCGAGCTGGCTGGCAGGAGAAACACCGCAACCCCCATTTCCGGGTGCAGCACCCCACCATGAACCTGGGTTGCATCCATGGCGGTGATAACCCCAACCGCATCTGTGCCCGCTGCGAGCTGCATTTCGACCTGCGGCCGCTGCCCGGCATGGACATGGCGGAACTGCGCCAGGCAATCCTGGACCGGCTGCAGCCGGTGGCCAGCCGTCGTGAACTGTCCCTGTCCTTCGAGCCGCTGTTTGACGGCGTGCCGCCGTTCGAGACACCGGCGGAGGCGGAACTGGTGCGGGTCTGCGAGAAGCTGACCGGCCACCAGGCCGATGCCGTGGCCTTTGCCACCGAAGCGCCCTGGCTGCAGAAGCTGGGCCTGGAAACCCTGGTGATGGGGCCAGGCTCCATTGACCAGGCCCACCAGCCGGACGAGTTCCTGGCCCTGTCCCAGCTCGATCCCACCATCACCCTGCTGAAACAACTGATCAGGCACTTCTGTCTATGAGCGTCTCCGACTGGCTGCACAGCTTCCGTCACTCCTCCCCCTACATCAACGCCCACCGGGGCAGCACCGTGGTGCTGGTGCTGGGAGGCGAGGCGCTGGCCAGTGACAACCTGCTAAACATCATCCACGACATCACCCTGCTCAGCAGCCTGGGTATCCGCCTGGTGGTCACCTTCGGCGCGCGCCCGCAGATCCAGCAGCGTCTGGACCAGGCCGGCCATGACTCCCGGTTCGAGGGCGGGCTGCGCATCACCCGGGAACAGGACCTGCCGCTGATCATGGAGGCGGTGGGCGGCGTCCGCTCCTGGCTGGAAAGCCGCCTGTCCATGGGCCTGGTGAACTCCCCCATGCACGGGGCGAAAATCCGGGTCAGCAGCGGCAATTTCCTGGCCGCGCGGCCGGTGGGAGTGCTGGATGGCGTGGATTTCGGTTACACCGGCCGGGTGCGGCGGGTGGACACGGTCGGTATCGAACGCCTGCTGGAGCTGGGACATATCGTGCTGGTGCCGCCCCAGGGCTATTCCCCCACCGGCGACATCTTCAACCTGTCCTATGAGGATGTGGGCAGCCAGGTGGCCTCGGCCCTGAAGGCCGACAAGTTGATCGTGTTCACCGACGACCAGGGCGTGCTGGACGAGGATGGCTCCCTGATCCGTGAACTGACGGTGCGCCAGGCCCTGCAGAAAGTCTCGGACCACGTGGTGTCCGGCCATGACGCGGACCTGCTGCGGGCCGCCTGCGACGCCTGCACCAGGGGTGTCCGGCGGGCCCATATCATCAGCTACCTGCGGGATGGAGCCATCCTGGAGGAACTGTTCACCCGGGATGGTTTCGGCACCCTGGTCAGCGACGATAACTACGAACAGATCCGCCGGGCCCGGGTGGAGGATATCGGTGGCATCCTGGAGCTGATCCAGCCCATGGAGGAGCAGGGCATCCTGGTGCGCCGGTCACGGGAAATGCTTGAGACCGAGATCGACCAGTTCGTGGTGGCTGAGCGGGACGGCATGATCATCGGCTGCGCGGCCCTGTATGGTTATCCGGACGAACAGGCCGGGGAACTGTCCTGTTTTGCGGTCAATCCCGATTACCGTCGCGGCGGCCGTGGCGACAATATCCTCGCCCTGGTGGAGCGCACGGCCCGCGCCCAGGGGCTCGCGCGCCTGTTCGTGCTGACCACGCAAACCGAACACTGGTTCCGGGAGCGGGGGTTCGAGCCGTCATCCGTGCAGGCATTACCCGGCCCGAAGCTGGCCTCCTACAATACCCGTCGCAACTCCAAGGTATTCGTGAAAACCCTGTCGTGAGGGGGTGGTCGGGGTGGCCCTGGGCCGGTATGGTTACGCGAGATACAGTTTTGCGAACAACCGTTCGGATTTGTCTTGACGGACCGTCGCTATAATAGTCATATTTAGTAATCGTCCCGTGAATTGGCCCGTCCGCTTCGCCGGCTTTTCACGTTTCTTGACATTGTTTTCGCCGCATCGTGGCTATACTGCTGGGTAGATGAACTCTCCCCGGCCGTTGCCGGCTGTCTACTGATGCGTTGCGGGGCCGCCGGTAACCCGCAGGAAAGGAAACGACCCGCCACCCCGACCGGGTGCGGGCTTTACCATCGATCAGGTAGTCAATGGATCCGAAGGAACGACGCTCCAGTCCCCGCCGCCCCATCAAGCTGGCCGCCCAGGTCGATCTGGGTGAGTCAGGCGTGTGGCCCTGCCAGATTGCCGACTTCTGTGCGGAGGGCCTGTTCGTCCGCTATTCCGGCGATACCTCCGAGAAGATCCGGGGCTACCTCCAGGACCATCCCGGGCAGGACCTGGGCATTCACTTCCGCACCGAAGAAGGCCGCGAGCGCCACGAGCTCAGGGCCCGCCCGGTGCGTCTTATCGACGGTGCCATGGGGGTTGAGTTCACCGGCGCCAGCCCCCAGGCCGTGGACGCCATGCTCAACCAGTGCGGCGCGGACAGCTCAGCCCAGGAACGCTCGGCCCTGAAACCACCCAGTGAACGGGTCCAGTTCATCCTCCACCAGTGCGCCAGGGCGGTATCCCAGCATATCGAGCCACTGATGGGCGACTGCTTCGCGGGCATGATCGAGAACCTCCGCCAAGCCGCGCTGAAGGCCCATAACGATCAGCAGGCCAACGAGTACATGGATGCCGCCGCCCAGGTGGAAAGCCGTCAGCGCTCCGTCTGGCTGCTCATGTCCCGTTCCCTGGAGTCGCCCCTGAAGCCGGCCCGGGACAACCAGAACGCCGCCAGCCTGTCGCTGGTGGACAAGGGCGAATTCGAGGACTGGCTGGCCATCAAGGTGATGGTCACCAAGGCGGACACCCAGTATCGCGCGGAACTGTTGCAGCTACGCATGCGCCTGGACCGGCTGGGCGTGACCAACGCCACCGGCCACCAGAATCCTCTGGGACCGTCCCTGGTCTGCGAGGCCTTCCATACCGGCCTGGAAAGCCTGAGGACCAACCGGGCCGTGGAAAAGGTATGCCTGAAGACCTTCGAAACCCTGGTGCTCCAGAAGATCGGACCACTCTACGAGGAGCTTAACCAGATCCTGATCCGCCACGGGATCCTGCCGGACCTGGATCTGGGCCGCTACCTGAGCGAGCGGCAGCCCCGCCCGGCGGAGAAACCGCCGGAGCCGAAGGCGGATGACGTGAAAGCGGAGGAGCCCACCAAACCCTCGCCGCCCCGGGACTCCCGGGGCGTCAGTCCGGCCACCGCGGGGCCGTTTGCGCCCCGGTCCGGACAGGGCTTCGTGGAGCAGATGACCCTGGCCCGGTCCGCCTTTGCCACCGTGCGGAACCTGATCGGCACCCTGAAATCCGCGGGTGTGGCCAGTGGCCAGCCCGTACCCTTCGCCGAGGGTGCCCGGCCCCTGTCCCAGGGGGAGTTCCAGAAGGAACTGCATACCCTGCAATTGGCGCCGGTGGCCGAGGACGAGCCCGAAACACCACTCCGGGACCGGGTTGTCGAGCAGGTCAAGACCTCCGGCAACCACGGCCTGGACGAGGAGCAGCAGGCCACCCTGGATGTGGTGGACCGCTTCTTCCGCAGTGTGGTGGAAAGTCCCAAGATCTCGGACCGTACCCGGCGCCAGATGCGGCAGCTTGAGGTGCCGGTACTGAAAGTGGTGCTGCGGGATCCCGCCTTCTTCGATGATATTGAAAGTCCGGTCCGGGGGGTGATGAATCGCCTGGCCCAGCTTGGTATCCGTGGCAGCCGCACCAATCCCGCGGTCCAGCGCCGGGTGGACGACCTGGTCAACCGTATTGCCTCTGAATTCGAGCAGGACACCCGGGTCTTCGACGGCGCCATGGATGAACTGGACACCCTGATCGATCGCCAGAACCTGATCTACCGCCGCAACGTGGAACGGGTGACTGCGGCTGCCGAAGGCGCCCAGAAGGTGGCCGAATCCAAGGCGGCGGTCACCCGGGCGCTGGATGAACGTCTCGGGGGGCGGGATGTGCCCCGGGCCATTGTCAGCCTGCTGAATGCCGGCTGGCGTGACCTGCTGTCCCTGACCTGGATTCGCCAGGGCCCGGACAGCCAGTTGTGGCAGGATTATCTCTCCGTGGTCGATACCCTGATGGCCTTCGCGGATGATCCGGACATCGAGGTCAACCTGTCGGAACTGCTGCGGCTGATCCAGGAGGGGCTGGGCTCCATATCCAGTAATCACCTGCCAGCCTCCCAGGTGCGCGAGGAACTCAAGCAGTTCCTGGTGCGCAAGCCCGAGCAACCGGTGGAGCGGGTGCCGGTGCCCAGGGCGGAACCGGAGGAAGATGCCAGGCGCAAGCAGGAGGAACGTCTGCAGAAGCGCCTGCAGCGCTGGATTGCCCGGGCCCAGAAACTGCGCACGGGGGACTGGCTGCGGGACCAGACCAACCCGGATCAGCCCCAGTACGTCCGCCTGGTATGGATGGCCCGGGGCTTCAACCGGTTCGTGTTCGTCAACCACCAGGGCATGCGGGTGGTGGAACTCGATCTCGCGGATCTCGCGGAGCGCATGCAGAAGGGCATTATCGTACCGGACAGCCAGTACGAGCGTCCGCTGGTGGACGAGAGCATCGACCGGATGGTGCGCAAGGTCTACGACCAGTTGTCCTGGGCCTCCACCCACGACGAGCTCACCGGCCTGCTGGAACGCCGGGAATTCGAGCGGGTACTGGAACAGCAGCTCAGCCGGCATGAGGACGAGCGTACCCTGGTCCGGCTTGACCTGCGGCAGTTCCGGCTGCTCAATGACACCGCCGGCCGCTCCGCCGGTGACGAGGCCCTGCGCCGGGTGGCGGATATCCTGCGGGGGCAGGTGGGGGAAGGCATGCCCCTGGCCCGCCTGGGCGGTGACGAATTCGCCTTCCTGCTGCCGTCGGAAGACGCCGGCGGCAGCGTGCTTGGTATTATCCGCGCGGTGGAGGCCCTGGACCTGAACTGGAAGGGGCGCCGCTACCGTCTGTCCGCCAGTGCCGGCCTGGCTCCCCAGCTACCGGCCCTGACCACCGCCGAGCGCTGGCTGCGGGCCACCGAGGAAACCTGCAAGGTGGCCAAGACCCGCGGGCCCGGCAAGTACGTGGTTTACAACCTGGAGCAGGCCCACTACGACCAGCAGGAGCAGATTGCCGCCAAGGTGGCGGCCCTGGGCGACCTGGACGAGGAGCGCATGCTGCTGCGCTGCCAGAAAATCATTCCCCTGCACAAGCACACCCGGCTGTCGACCCAGTTCGAGGTGCTGATCAGCATGTACGACGACCAGGGCAACCTGATCACGGCGGCGGATTTCGTGCGCATGGCGGAGCGCTACAATCGCATGCAGTCGGTGGACCGCTGGGTGGTGGGCTATATGCTGGACTGGTTGCGGGAGAATGGCCCACGCCCGGGCGCGTCGGCGGATGGCAGTGAGCCGGGCTACTGCATCAACCTCTCCGGCTATTCCCTGA
Source organism: Marinobacter sp. OP 3.4 (assembly GCF_036224885.1). Classification (NCBI taxonomy): domain Bacteria; kingdom Pseudomonadati; phylum Pseudomonadota; class Gammaproteobacteria; order Pseudomonadales; family Marinobacteraceae; genus Marinobacter; species Marinobacter sp. OP 3.4. The sequence continues at coordinate 2,402 of NZ_JAVVLT010000110.1, read as the reverse complement.
ATGACGAAAGCCTGCTGGAGTTCATCTACGGCAAGCTGAGCGAGAAGGATGCACCCATCGAGCGGCTGTGGTTCGAGATCACCGAGGCGGCGGCCATCCGCGACGTCCACTCGGTGGCGGAGTTCATCGGTGAGATGAAGGAACTGGGCTGCCGTTTCTGTCTGGGCAACTTCGGTGCCGGGCCCACATCCTACCAATACATGCGCAGCCTGCCGGTGGACATGATCAAGCTGGATGGTGCCTTCGTGGGCGAGATCAGCAACAGCGAAACCGATCAGGCCATGGTCCGCTCCATGGTGGAAATGGCCCATTACCTCAACCGTGAGGTCATCGCCACCCATATCGAGAGCCGGGAGGTCCTCGATATGCTGCGCAAGCTGGGTGTCGATTATGGCCAGGGATACGTGATCGAGAAGCCCAGGCTGCTGGAGAGCCTGGGCACTCCCTGAGCGTCACCTCAGGCCGTCAGTTGGCCGCTCTGGTAGTCCCGCAGGGTCTGTTCGATCTCCTCGCGGGAGTTCATCACGAACGGACCGTACTGGACCACGGGTTCCCCCAGCGGTTTGCCGGCAATCAGCAACACCTGAGCACCGTCCGGTCCGGCACTGAGGGTCACCTCATCCCCCTCGTCAAGGACCGTGGCCGCGCCGGCCTGGAGGGCCTGCTCCCCGATGCTCACCGCCCCCTGGTACAGGTAGGTGAAGGCATTGAGATGCCCGCCCACCGGCAGGGTGACCTGGCTGCCCGGTTCAAGCTTCACATCGGCGTATAACGGCTCGGTGGTGCCGCCGCTCACCGCCCCCTGGCGGGGCTGCCCGTCAAACTCGACGGTGCCGGCGATCAGCAGGATCTCGGCCCCCGCCAGGATGATCCGTGGGATCTCCTCCGGCTGGATGTCGCGATAGCCCGCCTCCTTCATTTTTTCCGCCGCCGGCAGGTTAAGCCAGAGCTGGAAGCCCCGCATCATGCCCTGCTCCTGCTGGGGCATTTCCGAGTGGATGATGCCGCGACCGGCGGTCATCCACTGCACGCCACCGTTGCGCAGGTCGCCCCGGTTACCGAGGTGATCCTCGTGGAGCATGTGTCCCTCGACGGTGTACGGTTTTCGCGTGGACTGTGTACATGTGACTTATGTCCTTGATTATCAATTGAAGTTCAGGAAGATTTAGAAAAAGACGTGTATACACGCTGGGGCCTCTTTAATGTGTATAAAACGGCACTCATTTGTACACATCCGGACTCTCGGTTGCGCTTTTCAACTGAGTCAGCGATTTGCACATCGGTAGAACCGCTGCGCTCACCAAATGACCCGCATTGAAATGCAGCCTCAGCATACGAATTCGCATAGTTTTTTTGAGCTCCCCAAGTTTTGTTCATAGGTATAGTGTTAGGCATGAGGATCATGGCCATTCACTTCGCTGACTCAACCAGGGTTATGACGGCAGCAGCACGCTGACATTGGAAAGTGGACCTTTTAACCGCAACGAGATGAGCCAGTGAAAGGAGTCTGAGCCGGGGTGGGTTCACTCATAGGCCAGGAGTGGCAAGGGCACCAGGATAAGTCCACGCTTTTAAACAAAAGCGAACATTCGCCGCACCCCCAATTCCAGGCTTTACGCCCCTTAAACGGGTAAGCAATGCCCCATCAAGAACTTGGCAAACGATCAAAAGGGCTGACGGTTCCAGCACGTCGATCGCCAATGACATGCGTGTAGATTTCTGTCGTTCGAATGTCGCTATGCCCAAGAATTTCCTGAACCGTCCTGATATCGCTCCCCGATCTCAATAACTCTGTCGCAAAGGCATGCCGAAAGGTATGAGCCGTCACACGCTTGGTGATTCCCGTGGCCAGAACGGCCTGCCTCAATCGCCGCGAGTACGATGAATGATGAAGATGGTGGCGGCACACATAACCAGCGATGGGATGAACGCATCTTGTTACGGATGGGAACAGGTACTGCCAACCAAAGTCCTTCATGGCCGGTCCATACTTCTTGTGAAGTGAGGCCGGCACTGACGTAAGCCCGAATCCATCGGCCAGATCGGACTCATGTACAGCCCTGACATGGGCGAATTGTCGCTCCATGTTTTCTCTTAGATTGCCTGGAATCAGTGTGTATCGATCTTTTCGTCCCTTACCGTTGAATACGAGCAAACTGCGGCTTTTTAGGTCGATGTCTTTCACGCGAAGCGAAAGAGCTTCGTTGATTCTCAAACCGCATCCATAAAGAAGCGCAGTGATGAGCCAATACTCTGCATCCATGTTTTGAAGAATAGAAGCAACTTCATCGGGACTCAGAACGGTTGGCATGCGTCGAGGCGTTTTCGTCATCTTATACTGTAGGTTTGGCAAGCCCCCGATACGGTAGACGCCTGGTAGCGTTACACTAAACGCAAATCTA